>NZ_JAMOKT010000053.1:0-51793 GCF_023656795.1 Parabacteroides caeci | reverse complement strand
TATCTGACAACAAATGTAGACAGCGACCTGTTACACGAGGATCTGTCACTTCTGAAAAATAATTAGAGGTATTCATTTTGCAATGATAAACTTTTTAGAGGAATTTTGGTGCGGTCGCCCTGTCTTTTCATAAGTAGCAATAGTTAAAATGCTAATATATGTTTTCTAACATGCAATAAATACTAATGTATTCCATATTATATCTTATTAGTCTTTTCCTGCGTCATCAGGCTGACAACGACAATAGCAATAACAGACAACGGGAGAGCAAATAGAATAGGATCTATCGCAAACCAGGGGTATGTATCGATCAGCACATCTTTTCCCGTCAATGTTTTACACAGACCAACCGCGCTGGCTTCTGCCTTATGGAGAAACAGCATGGCAAACATACTTGCCAATGCTCCCGTCCAGAGACTGGCTAAAGCTCCTTGCTTTGTCGCCTTTTTCCAATACAATGCACAGAAATAGGCGGGGAGGAATGTGACTGCACAAATACCCATAAATAAGGCCGTCCCTCTGGCTATAATACCGGCACTCAACGTATAGCAGATAATATAACTCAACAGGATAGAACATAAAACTCCGATACGGACTCCCATCGTTGAGTTTGTATTTTTACGGCGTCCCAGGTTCGGAAATGCATCCGCCCCGAATGCAGCTCCCATCGTATGGAACTGTGCACTCAATGTGGACATACTGGCCGACAGGATACAAAGCATGAAGACGGCACTAAACCATTCCGGCATTGCACGGTCAATAAACAACGGGATAATTTTATCCATATCTTTGATGGCTTCCGAAGCGACAACTCCTTCTGTCTTCATAAAGAATAGATTCGACAATGCTCCGACATGGTAAATGGCTCCTACGGTTATAATCAGGAACACGCAACCGATAAGCACTCCGCGATTCAGCTGTTTGGTACTCTCCACCATCATGAAACGTACAACTAACTGAGGTTGTGCCAAGCAACCTATTCCGACACCTAAGATAAGCGATGTAACCAAGGTGTACCATTGGGGAGAACCGGTGACCGGCATCGCCGTCCATCCCTGGTGTCCCAACTCTTTGAAACGGTCGGGAACAAGCGGGGCAATCTCCGTCAATTTCTGGTTCGCTTCAATGAAGCCCATGTCCATGACTTTGTAAAACCAGAATAAAAGGAATAACATACAGCCGAACATAATCACAGCCTGTAAGGCATCTGTATATAAAACGCCTTTTATACCACCGGTAATTACATAAGCAGCCACAATCAAAGTAAATATCAATAAAGCCAGATGCAGGTCGATATGGAACATCTGTTCGATGAAAACAGCGCCTCCTTTCATGACAACGGCCGCATACAATGGCATTCCTATAAAAATGATAGTAGCTATAAATATCTGTATACTACGCGATTTATAGTGCATTCCCAATAATTGTGGAAATGTACGCGCATTATGCTGTTCTCCTAATTTACGCGTTCCTCTACCGAAGAAGATAAAGGCTACCACCACTCCCATAAACATATTCAGCAGACATAGCCACTGGATACCCATACCGAAAGTAGCTGCGACACCGCCAAAACCCACGATAGCCGATGCAGAAATAAATGTAGCTCCATAGGAGAGGGCCATGATGATAGGATTGACTTTTCTTCCTCCTAGCAGATAATCACTGGCATTTTTTGTCTGTTTATATCCGATATACCCTAACCAGGCAATGACAAACATATAAAGGATAACAACAATTCCAAGGGTAAGGGTACTCATTTATCAGGTTGTTTAGGGTTATCACTCTCTTTATCTCCTTTATTCCAATTGGTAATTCCGAACCATAAAGAAAAAATTAAACACACAAAGGCTAACAGGTAGGCTAACCAGATACCGGGATCTTCTATTCCGAACATTTGTTATTTGTTTTTAGGGTGGAGAGGCTGTTGTAAACCTCCCCACGATAAATAATATTATAATTTCATCAAGTCGCTTTCGCAAATGCATTCCAGATTCTGACGACGGATTACTTCACGGGCTGCTTCCCGGTTATTAGTACGAAGAATAAGGATCGATTTGTCATTCAGTGAAAAACAATACATATATTCTATGCTTAGACCGGCTTTTGTAAAATGTGTCAATGCCTGTGCAAAACTTCCGGCACAAGAGTTAGTCACGATAGCCAGCACGTCTGTCAGATTTGCACTTACATTGTTGCTTTTCAATATCTTGTATGCTTTCTGCGGATCGCTTACAATAATACGCAGAATACCATATTCAGACGTATCCGCAACAGTAGCAGCAATGATCCGTATATTTTCTTCAGCAAGCAGAGCCAGGATTTCACTTAGCTTTCCATATTTATTCTCCAGGAAAATAGAAATTTGATTTACTGTCATAGCTGTATCTTTTATTTGTTGAACAATTGTTTTAACAGAACTTACGCAAGTCTTTTACTCTTACGGCTTTACCGTCCTGAACGGGCAATGAGCCTTTGGCTACCAGTTTCAGACGCGGGGTCAACAGCAATTCATCTTTCAGCTGTCGGGTAATGTCTTTTGCAAGACGTTGCAAGACGCTGTAATCGTCGGTAAACAGGTCGCTCAGTTCTACTTCGATCAGCATTTCGTCACTGTTGTTAACTGTTTCGAGAGTGATCAGATAGTTACTTCCCAGTTCTTTGAACTGCATTAAAATCTTTTCGATCTGGATCGGGAAGAGATTCACACCTTTCAGGATGATCATATCGTCACTGCGTCCTTTGAAGCGGGCCAGACGTTTATGCGTTCTTCCGCAAGGACATTCACCTGGGATAATGCAGGTCAGGTCACGGGTACGGTAACGTAACAGCGGCATGGCTTCACGATTGATTGTCGTTAATACCAGTTCGCCTACTTCCCCTTCCGGAACGGGCTGTAATGTCTGGGGATCTACAATCTCCACAATCGTATAATCTTCCCAGATATGCAATCCGTTTTGTTCCGTACATTCGAATGCAACACCGGGGCCATTCATTTCAGACATACCGAAACAGTTATATGCTTTTACACCCAACAGTTGTTCGATGCGTTTGCGTTGTTCTTCCGAATGAGGCTCGGCACCGATACAAACCGTGTGCAGTTTGGTGTCTTTGCGCGGATCCAGTCCCATTTCATACATTACTTCAGCCAGGCGAGTGGCATAGCTGGGAATAATATGCAGGCAGGTCGTTCCAAAATCAGTAATAAATTTGATCTGGCGTTTGGAATTACCGGCGGCGGCAGGAACAGTTAATGCTCCAAGTCTTTCTGCGCCATATTGAAATCCCAAACCACCGGTGAACATACCATATCCGGAGGTGTTCTGGAAAACGTCTGTATCACGTAAACCGACCATATACATGCAGCGTGCCACCTGATTGGCCCATTGGTCCAGGTCCTTTGCCGAATGTAATACGACGGTAGGATTTCCGGTTGTACCGCTGGAAGAATGTACTCTTACGCAATCCTTGATGGGAATAGCTGCCATTCCGAACGGATAATTATTACGCAGGTCGTCTTTCGTTGTGAACGGAATTTTTTGCAGATCATTCAATGACTGGATGCTGTCTGCCGTTATGCCGTTATCTTTAAGAACTTTGCTGTAGAAAGGAGAGTGTCCGGCTAATTCTATTGTTTGTTTCAGTCGTTCCAACTGTAGTTTATTCAGTTCTTCACGACTCATCGTCTCAATATCTTTCTGCCAATACATCATAGCTTTTTCGTATTATATTGTGTTTAATTCATGAAATTAGACTGCAAATGTATCTTTTATTTTGATTAGATGCAGCATTTTTGCTCAAAATTATAAAAACAGGTAAATTAAATGTTGATTTTCTAAGGTTCCTGAAAAAATATCTTTACATTTGCCTCCAACAGTAAGTTACAATTATAAACCTTGATTTCTAATATATGAACATGTACGAAAACCTTTCAAAAGAAGAACTGATCCAGCGCATTAAAGTGTTGGAGACAGATTTGGCAGCATCAGTCATGAAGAATGCCGAGATAGAGAAAATGAGCGAAAATCTTCTTAACCAGCGTAAAATTAATTTCCTGAATATCTTAATGAATACTATTCTGTCAAATATCTTTGTCGTTATAGCCGTAAAAGATGTTTTCGACAGTTTTAAATATATTTACTTCAATCAGGCGGCCGAAGACTTTATGGGGGTTAAATCTTCCGAGGTGTTAGGTAAGACAGACTTTGATTTGTTTTCTGATCCGAGAAGGGCACATGAAATCCGTACGGAAGATTATTCAACGATCAACCACGGACGAATCCATAAATCGGTGGTTGAATATGAGAAACCGAATGGGGAAATCCGTATTGTGAACATCATCCGTTTATTGATAACCAACCCGGACCCGGGAGCTTCTCCTTTGTTATTGGCTATGCTTTGGGATATTACGGAACAGCGGCAAAATGAACTGGATCTGATCAAGGCCCAGGAGGCGGATAAAATGAAGAATGCCTTTATCGCTAATATGAGCCATGAGATCCGTACGCCATTGAACGCGATAGTAGGCTTCTCCCGGTTGATTACCGAAACGGATAATGCCAGTGAGCAACAGGAGTATCTTACAATTATTAATAATAACAGTGACCTGTTGCTTCAATTGATCAACGATATTCTGGATTTTGCAAAGATAGAATCCGGGACGTTGAATTATAATATGTCGTGGGTGGATCTGAAAGATGTATGCCAGGAGGTTTATATTTCACAATCGTTGAAAATGACTTCGGATGTGGCATTGCTGTATAATGGGGATATGTTGCCTTCTGTCAGGTTACGGACAGATACGCAGCGTATTGAACAGGTATTGCTGAATCTTTTATCCAATGCTATAAAATGTACGAACCTGGGATTTGTCTCTTTGTCGTATGAGATAGAAGGAGATTTTGTCCGGGTATCTGTCACTGATACCGGGATTGGCATCGATAAGGAGAAGCAGGCATCTGTATTCGAGCGGTTTGTGAAATTGGATGATTTCAGGCAAGGGACCGGCTTGGGACTGTCTATCTGTAAGATGATCATAGAAAAGTTAGGTGGAGAGATAGGTCTTCGGTCGGAATTGGGCAAAGGGTCTACATTCTGGTTTACGCTGCCATTAGTTGTTCCGGAAGAGTCTGAAAAGAAAGAAGCAGGCAATGAAATTCCTATGGAGATCATTCCGGATGCTTTACCAGGGCAATATACAATCTTGATTGCAGAAGATGTGTTGGAAAATTATCTTTTGCTGCAAGCAGTCTTAAAGCAACATTATCGTCTGATTTATGCAGAAAACGGACAGATTGCCGTACAGCAGTTTAAGGATTACAAGCCGGATATTATTTTGATGGATATAAAAATGCCGGTGATGGACGGTTACGCCGCCACTTGTAAAATACGTGAATTATCTTCGGATGTTCCTGTTTTGGCTCTTTCTGCATTTGCATTTGATGAAGAAAAAGAGAAAGCGAAATGTTGCCGGTTTAATGATTATCTGGTGAAACCCGTAGATATTCCATTGTTGAAATATAAGATCAAGTATTATCTCAATAAAAAATAATATAATATGAAGCAAGCGTTTATATTCCTGGCTACAGGATTTGAAGAAATAGAGGCGTTAGGCACAGCCGATATTTTACGTAGGGGAGGTGTCAGAGTCTCTACCATCTCGATTAACGGTGAAACCCGGGTAATGGGGGCGCATAATATCCCGGTGATAGCAGATTACCTGTTTGAAGAGGCCGACTTTAGTGTAGCAGATGCTTTAATTCTCCCGGGAGGTATTCCAGGAAGTAATCATCTGAATACTTGTACCCGCCTAAAAGAACTTATACTGGAAAAGAATAAAGAAAATATAATTCTGGGAGCAATCTGTGCAGGACCTATGGTTTTAGGCGGCTTAGGATTATTGAAAGGACGTAAGGCCACTTGTTTTCCGAACTTCGAACCGACTATGATAGGAGCCATCCCTACCGATAATGGTGTTGAGCAAGATGGAAATATCATAACTTGCCAGGGCCCCGGTTTTGTATTCGAATTTGGATTATCCTTATTGAAAGTTTTACGGGATGATGAAATAGCGGGAGAAGTGGCGGATGCCTTGCTGGTAAGAAACTGAAAATAAAAGAAACGGGAGTTATTAATAACAATAGCTCCTGTTATGCAACCGCCATAATCAGAGTTACTTGACTATTACCAGGTTTATTTGCCGTCTGCTTCAGCTGACGGTTTAAAGTAGTTTCTTTCTTTTGGCTTCAGCCACATTTTTCTTAGATAGAGATTAGTAATAAATGTGACTAAAGTCTGGAGAAATAGATAATTTACCAATCCGTCAGCTGAAGCAGACGGCAAATGAACCTGTAATAAGGCTTGTTTTATTGACTAGCTTTAACAATCCCCCTCCCGGCTTCCTCTCCAGATTGGAACTTCATAATAATGTTTCATCAAATGTACTGTCATACTATCATATTTTTATATAATGCACATATAATCAATATGTTATTTTATGACAGTTGCCATTTTTAACTATCATAATACTGTCATAAAACCATCATTTGGACTAAATTTTAACTAAACAGACCTTGTTTAGGACCTAAAAAAGGCTTTATAAATAGGATATAATTGCACTTATATATCGCTTTCCCTTCTATATGTTTTGCGAGAATATATAGACTAATTTCACAGGAACACATACTTTTTGTTCTCAAGATGCCCTTTTCAGCCTGTTTTACACCCGGATGTTGACTGTGCCCAGACCCGGGTCTCAACATTGTCGACACCCGGGTCTCGAACAACATAAGTAACTACTCCCCTGAAAATAAGTCATATACTTCAGTAAAATAAGAAGCATATATTGGGTTTCAGGACAAGACTATGATAGTTGCATGATAGGTAAATGATAGTTGAAAACAGGAACTATCATAGAGTAACATATTGATTATATGTGTATTATACAAAATATGATAGTATGATAGTTCTTTTATCACGTCATAGTTGTGAGATATATCAAGCAGCTCAAAGTCAGGTATGGAAATTTCGAGTACGAGGGACTTAGAGGCATTATATTTATCTTCGTTTGTAAATAGCCTCTATCACTCCGTTGTATTTTACAGTATTCACTAATCTCAAATTTATCATCGTATTGGTTTCCTCAAATAATCTTATACCTCCCCCAAGAACTGTCGGTATAATTGAGATTTGAAAGGTATCTATTAAATCTTCTTTAAGCAGTTGATTTATAATATCAGCTCCTCCACAAACCCAAATATTTTTCCCTTCTTCTTGTTTAATTGTTTTAACAAGTTGACAGGGATTATCACTTGTAAATATTATATCCTCTGTATTAGTTATTTGCTTATGAGTAAAAACATAAGTTTTGGCACCCAAATAAGGCCATTTATCGGGAGATAGCTCTGTTATTATTTGGTCATAAGTGGTTTTACCCATTATTATAGTATCCACAGTGGTAAAAAAAGTCGAATATGTGTCCTGCATTTCTACAGAATCATCTTGCCCTTTTATCCAATTTACAGATTTTTGGCAATCAGCTATATACCCATCAAGACTTACTGCTATATATAATATGACATTCTTCATAATATTCTCAATTGATATTTATTGCTTTATAGTCTTTTAGAGAGACAAAGTTTTCTGTTCTATATTTCAAATCTCTGGAGATGGTTATAGCCAAATCCGTGTGTAAAGTTACAAATTAATATTAAGAATTGTCGCGATTTTGCTAAGAAACAGCCTTTTTTACAAACGATAGACCTCCCACGCTTCTCAAAGATCAGCGCACCCGGGAGGTCTTTGAGTTTATAGATTTATGGCTGCAAACATATACAACAAGAAATCTTTCAGTTTGTCAGAACAAGTGGAGATACTTGAAAATAAAGGGTTACTTTTTTATGGCAAGAAAGAAGCAGAACGATTTCTCTTTGATGTATCAGATTATTATTTTTAATGTAGTTGTTTCTGCTTTTAGTCGGATTCTAACAATTTTCTTACCTTTGATGTTACATTGTTATATTATCTGTTGATTTGATAAAAGTAAAGAATGAAGATGGATGAAACGGTATATTTGTATAAAGGTGAAGTCTTTTATTTTAAGGATTCTCCCCTGAAGTTTGATGAATCTTATAGTTATTATCCCGACGGAGCATTGGTGGTCTATCGAGGAAAAATCATAGAAGCCGGAGCTTATGAAAATATAAAAGAGCATTATCCGGAGGCATTCGTTACTGATTATTCCGGGAAATTACTGATGCCCGGCCTGATCGATTCACATATCCATTATCCTCAGTCGGAAATGATAGGTATGTATGGCAAACAGCTGCTCGATTGGCTGAACGAATATACGTATCCCACGGAAGAAGCTTTTGGAGATTCTGAATATGCCGGACGGGTAGCCCGTTTCTTTGTAAATGAACTTTTTCGCAACGGCACTACGACCTGTATGGCTTATGCAACGGTTCATAAAGAATCTGTTAATGCTCTCTTTTCGGTAGCTTCCGAATATAACATGCAAATGCTGACCGGTAAGGTCCTGATGAACCGTAACGCACCGCAGTCTTTGATGGATACTGAAGAAAGCGGGGAGGCTGATAGTCGGGAGCTGATCGAAGCCTGGCATAAAAAAGGACGTAATCTTTATGTGATTACTCCCCGTTTTTCTATTACTTCCACTCATGGTCAATTGATTAGTGCCGCCCGTTTGCATGAAGAATATCCCGATACTTACATTCAAACGCATTTGTCGGAAAACCGGAATGAAATAGATTCAGCCCTTGAATTGTCTCCGGAATGTTCGGACTATCTGGAAGTTTATGAACGGGCAGGATTAGTTACCGAACGTTCCATATTCGGCCATTGCATTCATCTATCCGATTCGGAATGTCGCCGAATGGCCGAGGCTGGAGCGGTAATAGCCCATTGCCCCACGTCAAACTTGTTTCTGGGAAGCGGCCTGTTCGATATGCAACAGGCCAACCGGATCAATATCCAAACGACACTGGCTACAGACGTTGGTGCCGGCACATCTTTCTCTTTATTCCGGACCATGGGAGAGTCCTATAAGGTACAACAACTGAACGGGTATCCCATGTCTGTATTCGAATCATTATATAAATGTACGCGCGGTACGGCTAAAGCCTTGAAACTGGATGATAAGATAGGCAGTTTCGACCAGGGCAGAGATGCTGATTTTATTGTAGTTGATTCTACGGCTACTCCTTCCCAGCAAATGCGGAAAGAATATCTTGAACGTAAGGGGAAATGGAATCTTGAAAATAAATTGTTCGGTATTCAGACGTTGGGGGATGACCGTAATATAGTTGCCACTTATGTGGCGGGGAATCCTGTTTACCAGTCAGATACGTGCAATCATCAGAAAACAGGTGTGTAAAACGACTGTAATAATAATCCAAAGGCGTTCGGCAGTAGCCGGACGCAATCTGAAGAAACGATATTCCAGTCCTCCATGTTTACAGGCGGAGAGGCAGTCGCCGCAATAAGTACAGGTGTAACCGATTTTTCCTTTCTCTATATTTTCTTTGTGCAACGCATCATATTTACATGATTTCAGACAAGCCATGCAGTGTGTACAGTCTGTATTGAGTTTTACCCGGAAAGGAGAGAGGTATTTCATAAAAGACACCAGTGTTCCTATCGGACAATAACTACTGCAATGGATCATCTTTTTCTTCCGGCGCGATAGTATCAACATGATACCCAGTCCGATAATCCCGACAATCAGTCCGGCAACCGTTGCCATCCATCCGCTTGCCCCGGATAACCGTAATGCAATGGCCCCTGCTATTACCAGAAAAAATACACTGTAACGCAATTGCTTATGATAGCGAAAAACATTCTTTTCTGTCTTCCCTTTTGCGCTCCATGCATCAAATGCCCCGAAATAACAAAGCTGGCTGCACCAGGCTGGTCCCGAAAGCAGCAATGTACTCAGGAAAAGTATCGGCATAAACAATCCCTCCAACCGGTAAATCGGGCCGGCCAGTATGATTGCCGGAACGGGTAAATGCAGCTTTCCGGTCATCAGAAAGACAGAATCGACAGTTACGCCTAAAAGTAACTGCCCGAAGAAAACAATAGAAAAAAGCAACCAGGCCCGGACTCGCCATTTGGGACGTTCTTTCCGATCCTGCATTTTATAACTGAGCAGTGCCCCGTAAATAATGGCGATACCAACCTGTATCCATCCTGCAGATGGCATAAGCCGTTCCGATAGCAGCAATGGTTTTTCAGGAACGACCTGCACGATCGTCAATAAAATAGCAATCAGTATCGCCGTTATAGCTGAAGTACAAAGATACTGTTTATTCATCTCCCACAAGTTCCGGAAATCCATTCTTCAAGACTTCTTTCGCTTTTTCGTAATCACTCTCAAAAACATAGATCTCGATCTGGAATCCCGGAATATTCCCGAATACCGTAGAAAGATGTTCGTTCCTGAGAAAAGATTCTATACCTTCATTTCTTAACGCGCTTTGTAACAGGCTAGCCTGAACATTATTATCCACTGTTGACAAAAGAATCGTTTCCATACTATTGAGTTTTATGTATTACTTATGTACAAAGATACTTTTTTTATCCCTAAAACATATTGTATGAACGAAATAATAAAGAACCGGATGATGTTATTTTTCTGTGATTCTCCGCGTGTTCCGTGTCGTCCGTGTTCCATTAAAATGGCTATTCTGCAAAAAATATACATTGTTGCATTATACATTGTTGCATTATACATTGTTGCATTATACATTGTTGCATTATACATTGTTGCATTATACATTGATGTATATTTTGTATATTTGTCTTATCTGTTAATTGAATTACAGATTGTGAGTTCACCTTTTCAATATTGAATACAATAACAATATGAAACTCCTGAAAGTGTTGTTACTATGCCTTTTCTCTTTTGTAACGCTGCAAATCATTGCAGAGAAGAAGGCATCGTATGTTCAAAACCCTCTGGAGGTTAATCTTTCAGATTTTCGGGAACAAGCAATTCAGCCTGCTGTTTTTCTGATTCGTGATATCCAACCGGTCCCCGCATTATTTAATAGTCTTGACTGGTTCATTCTGTTGTTGATCCCGGCTGTATTATTAATTGTCAGTCTTTCAAGCAGACTGTGCCTGCACAAACTTTTTGATCAGGAAAAAGTCTTCTTACGATATAAAATATTCCTTTGGCAGAAGCGGTATTCCTGCTTCACCCTTTGCTGCATGCTTAATTAAATCTGTTTCAGGAAAAATTTGAATCCCTGCTGTCTGGCAGGGGAAACGTTTGGTGTATCCGGTGGATACATCTAGTTGCTTTATTACCTGAAATACAAACTAAAACAATTTATTATGCATGCCATATACAGGAATTTTATTTCCGCACTGCGATTCAATAAAACAGCAGCCATACTGAATATTATGGGATTGGCGATTGCCTATATCGTTTTTGCAACGATTTATGCACAGGTTGATTTTGCCAATAAATTTGACCGGTTCCATCCCCAAGTGGATCATATTTACAGGATAGACTGTAAAACCCCTGCATCTGTATGGTCCGTACATTCCAGATTGCTGATCGATGCTTTTGTGTCTACTTCTCCTTATATACAGAAAAGTACGTTGATCAACCCCTTTATCGGAGAATGTTATTTTACAACCGATGTCAACGGAAATCAGACAGGTTTCAAAGAAACGGTACAAACTTGCTCTCCGGATATCACCGGGATATTTGATTTTGTTTTCCGCGAGGGGACTCCCGATTGTTTGAAGCAACCGGAGATGTGCCTGATACCTGAAAGTCTGGCCCGCAGGATATTCGGGAGTATTTCGGTTGTCGGAAAACAATTGACGGCAGAAGGAAATATCTGGACGAAAGACAGGAAATCATTGACCGTAGGAGGTGTCTATAAAGATTTTCCGGAAAATAGTCAGTTGGCAAATGCTGTTTATACGACAGTTAGTCCCTCTTACCAGTATGAATCATGGGATGATTATACCTATGTCTGTTATATCCTTGTCACTCAGGGAGCGGATAAGAAGGAGATATGTTCCGCTTTTGCCCGTTGTTTCAATGTGGAAGATGCACCGGACTATAAAGAAGCGGAAGTCAAGCTGACGAACCTGGCGGATATTTATTATGAGCCGGTCACTTCCCAGATGAAGTTTATCAAATCAGGAAAGAAAGAAAACATGAACCGGATGCTGATGGTGGCTTTTCTGGTGGCGTTGATTGCGATGATCAATTATATCAACTATTCGGTGGCCCTTATACCTTACCGGATTAAAAGCATCAATATCCGGAAGATTGCCGGCGCATCGGTTGCTAGGCTACGCTGCGCCCAACTGTTTGAATCCGTTGTGATTTCGCTGGTGGCTTGTCTGCCGGCTGTATTGTTGAACTTGTCTCTTGATATACCGGTTCTCTTGCGGCTGGTTTCTTTGTCTTTGGCGGTAGGATTGATTGCGGGTATCTATCCGGCTGTTAGCGCCACTTCCATTTCCATGCAGATGGCATTGAAAGGCTCTTATGGATTGTCTCCCAAAGGTTTGGCATTAAGGAAAATGCTTATAGGTATCCAATATGTAATTTCTTTTACTTTGGTTATTCTGGCATTTGTGATCTATCAGCAGAACAGATATATGGAATCCCGTTCATTCGGATATGGTAAAAACCGTATTGCAGTAGTTGTGCTGAATGGGAAAACGGTCGGGAAGATCGACCTGTTTACGAATGAATTGAAGAAATATTCCGGTATTGAAGATGTCGCATTCTCTTCCGCAAAGGTCGGTGCAGAAGAGTTATACCGGGGCGGCGGTGCAGAAAAGAATAACGAAATGATGTATTTTCATTATTTGAATGTTTCGCCCAACTTCCTGTCGGTGATGGATATCCCAGTAATGGAAGGAAGGTGTCCCCGCCGGGAAGACCGGCAGTCAAAGGATTTATTATTCGTCTTTAACCGGAAAGCGAAAGAAGAATACGGACTGGAGGTCGGGGACAGGCTCATTACCTACTGGAAGGATAAAGGGATTGTTATCGGTATTACAGATGAATTGAAGATAAATTCTTTGCGGACCGGTGCTTACCCGTTGGCTTTCGTCATTAATGAAAAGAATGCCGGCATGCCGGTTGCCTGTATAAAGATAAGGCAAGGGGCGGATATGGAAAAGGCGACAGAGCATATACGGCAAACATTTAAAGAGATCGATCCTGCTTATCCTGTTGAAATAGAGTATTATGAAACGATTATCAGGCAACTTTACCGGGATGAAATACATACCGGACGGATTGTTTCCGCTTCATGTCTTGCCTCTGTCCTGATCTCTTTGTCGGGTATTTTGGGATTGGTATTATTTGAAACACAATATCGGCGTAGGGAGATTGCGATACGGAAAGTACTCGGTGCGACCGTAAAAGATGTTTTATACCGGTTTAACAGGACGTATCTGATGGTGTTGATCGTGAGTTTTGTTATCTCTGTACCTGTATCCGTCTATTTGGCAGGCGAATGGTTGAAGAATTTTGCATATAAAGTACCGCTAGACTGGATGGTTTATGTAGTATCGTTTTTCTCTATCCTGCTACTAACGGTTTTTGTTGTTACCCTGCAAACCTGGCGGACGGCAAACGAGAATCCAGTGAAGTCCTTGTCTGTCAATTAAGTGTGGTATTTATTTGTTTCTTGTTGGCAGAGGACGTAAAATATAGTACTTTCGTGCTGATTTTATTAAGGTATAAAAAGGATAGGATGAGCCAAAAAGCATCTATATGGAATCCCTGGCACGGCTGTCACAAATTGAGTGAAGGGTGCCGGCATTGCTATGTTTATCGTACCGACGGTAAATATGGTAAAGACAGTTCTGTCATCGCAAAGACGGAAAAGTTTGATTTGCCTTTGCAGCAGAAAAAGAATAAGACCTATAAGATTCCTTCGGGAAACCTTGTTTATACCTGCTTTACTTCCGATTTTCTGATTGAAGATGCGGATGAATGGCGTGCCGAAGCCTGGGAAATGATACGGACGCGACGGGATCTTGATTTTCTGTTTATTACCAAACGGATCGACCGGTTGCATGAATGTCTTCCGGATGACTGGGGAGATGGCTATGACCATGTAACTATTTGTTGTACCATGGAAAATCAGGACCGGATAGATTATCGCCTGCCTATCTATAAAGCAGCTCCGATAAAACATAAAATCATTATTTGCGAACCGCTTCTCGGTCCCATTGATTTCAGGGGTGAACTGGGAGATTGGGTGGAACAGGTGGTGGCCGGCGGGGAATCCGGTAAAGAGGCCCGTATATGCAATTATGACTGGGTGCTGGATATCCGCCGGCAATGTATGGAGGCAGATGTCGGTTTCTGGTTTAAGCAAACCGGTTCGTATTTGCTGAAAGAAGGTTGCGAATATAAAATTGCCCGTCAGTTTCAACACTCACAGGCAAGGAAAGCTGGGATAAATTATGAACGGAAGAAGGAAAAATAAGAATGCAATGCAGGTTTTAAAATACCTGCATTGCGTTTTTAACACTTGTGACTCCGATTAAACGGTCATATTGCGTTCCCATAGGACGGTAATAGACGTAAATGGTGTATTCGTTTTCCGCCTGGTAATAATTACCTTCTATCGGGCCGGTTTCTCCGACTGTGCTGCCGTTGGGTACGAATAGGTATTGATAATTATAGCTTCCTTGTTTCAGGAGTACTACTTTTTCGTATTGGTGGGTTTCAAAGTTATATCCCATTTTACTCTTTTCATCGAGGACATTGTGGAACAGTTCGCCGTTCAGATAGACATTTCCGTCAAGGAACGGATCGCAAGCCAAAGCGAAATGCACGATACAGTAATCCGCTTCCGTATCTGGGTCGTCACAACTGCTGCAACGGATAAAGAAACGGCCGTCCTGATCCTGATCATACTGATAGGTCTGGTCGCTGCGCTTGTGGTCGGTCATCAGTTCTACATTATAATAAGGATTGTGGTACGAAATGCTTTCTATGTGCATCCCGTTATATTTCGTACTCAAAAATTCCATGCGACGGTATTCATTTCCGGCAGAGAAGATCAGACTGCGGTTGTTTGTGTAACCAATCTGATTTTCAAGAATAGTCGTCGGTTGAAGCCCTGATACGGCATTATCGCGCCGGTTATCCTGATAGACATATATTTTCAGGTCTGTTTGCGGATAAGGTATCGGGAAGTTTTTGTTATTGACCGTGAAACTTACCTGTTGGTGAGTCTGGTTCGTATCGATATCCGTATTTCCGCTAACGGAGGCTGAAATGCCGACCATCGGTTCCACAACCGAAAAACAAGCGGTAAGGACTATCTGGTCGGGGATGTCTTCGTTGTAGATCTGCACGGCATAATTTCCCGAAACTTTGAACTGGATGTCCTCATTCGGAAGCAGCAGATTGTAGTTTGTATACTGCGTTGTGGTGTTAATGGAATTGGCGAAGTCATCTATCGTTAATCCTTGAAAACCACTCATATACTGAATGGGAGAGAGGATGGACCTCTGCCAGTTGGCATCACAATGAATGATAGAATAGGAATAGCGCACGCCTCCCTGTTCCAACGCATCGAAGTTGATCTGGATCTGTTGATCTCCGTTCAGTTCGATATAAGGCTCGGAAATAAACTCTCCGGCCACCTTCACCTGAAGGGTTTTTATCAGCTTGCTGTTAACGTCGGTAAAGTACGTTTGCTGAGCATTGGCCTGCATTGTAGCGGCACAAAACAACAAAAATAGTAAACAATACACTCTCATTTTCATATATCTTTCTTTGACGGTACAAAATTATGGAATTATTTCTCTAATTATTTCTTTAATCCTGCTTTAAAGCATAAAAATTTATGTACTTTTGCGGGAAAATTACATATAAACAATTTTAGTTGTATCATGGCAAATGTGATTAAGATTAAAAAGGGTTTAGACATTAATCTGAAGGGTAAAGCTTCGGAAGTACTGCTAAACGCCGGGAAAAGTGATAGCTATGCTATCGTTCCCGACTATTATAACGGTATTACCCCCAAAGTTGTTGCCAAAGTAGGAGAAAAAGTCAAAGCCGGTTCTGTATTGATGATCGATAAGAACCGCCCGGAGATCAAGTTTGTTTCGCCCGTGAGTGGCGAAGTAACTGCCGTAAACCGAGGAGAGAAGCGTAAAGTGCTTAGCATCGTTGTTAAGCCGGATACGCAGATCGAATATGAAGATTTCGGCAAGAAAAATGTGTCTTCACTGAAGAGTGAAGAGGTAAAAGAAGCCCTGCTCAATGGTGGTATGTGGCCTTTTATCAAACAGCGTCCGTACGATATCGTAGCTACGCCGTCAGATGAACCGCGCGACATTTTTGTGTCGGCTTTCTATTCTGCACCGTTGGCTCCGAATTTCGATTTCATTCTGAAAGGACAGGAAGCTGATTTCCAGACTGGGTTGGATGCATTGGCAAAACTTACCAAAGGTAAAGTGTATGTCGGTGTCAGAAATGGTTCTTCCGTGAATGTGAAAGGTGTTGAAACAGTTGAGTTTGAAGGTCCGCATCCTGCTGGAAACGTAGGTGTGCAGATCAATCATATCAAGCCTATCAACAAGTCGGAAGTTGTTTGGGTGGTAAACCCGGCAGATGTGATCGTTATTGGTCGCCTGTTCAATAAAGGCGTGGCTGATTTTAGCCGTTTAGTCGTATTAACCGGTTCTGAAACAACAGAAAGAGGTTATATCAAGACTATTTCCGGTTGTACGATCAACAGTCTTGTTTCAGGAAAGATCCTGGAAGGCAAGGAAGACCTCCGTATAATCAGCGGTAACGTGCTGACCGGTACTAAAGTTCGTAAGGACGATTATCTGGGTGCTTATGATAACCAGATCACTGTGATTCCGGAAGGAGATAAAACTTACGACTTCTTTGGTTGGGCAACTCCCGGGTTTGGAAAATACAGTGTAAGTCACTCTTTCTTTACATGGCTGGCTCCTAAAAGCAAAGAGTATGTAATTGATGCCCGTATCAAGGGTGGCAAACGTGCCATGATCATGTCGAATGAATATGAAAAAGTGTTCCCGATGAGCATTTATCCTGAATACCTGTTGAAAGCTATTATCGCTTTCGATATTGATAAAATGGAAAATCTGGGTATTTATGAAGTTGCTCCGGAAGATTTTGCACTTTGCGAATTTGTTGACACTTCCAAGATCGAGATCCAGAAGATCGTACGTCAGGGATTGGATCTGTTATACAAGGAAATGAATTAATAACATAAAAAATTAGAATACATTGAAAGCGTTAAGGAATTACCTCGACAAGATTAAGCCTAACTTTGAGGAAGGCGGAAAGCTGGCGATGTTCCGTTCTGTATTCGAAGGTGTTGAAACATTCTTATTTGTTCCGAGCACCACTTCGAAATCAGGCGTGCATATTCACGACTATATCGATTCTAAGCGTACTATGACTGTGGTTATTATCGCTTTGTTGCCTGCTTTGCTTTTTGGTATGTACAACGTCGGCTATCAACACAATTTGGCTGTTGGTACTGATCCGGGATTTTTGATGACCTTCATCTTCGGTTTCCTGGCCGTACTGCCTAAGATTATTGTTTCGTATGTAGTTGGTCTGGGTATCGAGTTTGCTGTTGCCCAGGTGAAAAAAGAAGAAATTCAGGAAGGTTTCCTGGTTTCCGGTATATTGATTCCGATGATTGTTCCCATCGATACTCCGCTGTGGATGATTGCTGTGGCTACGGCTTTTGCAGTTGTTTTTGCCAAGGAAGTATTTGGTGGTACAGGTTACAACGTGTTTAACGTTGCATTGGTTACCCGTGCATTCCTGTTCTTTGCATATCCGGCTGCCATGTCTGGCGACCAGGTATTCGTTCGCACTGCCGATACATTCGGTATGGGTGCCGGACAGGTAGTTGACGGTTTCTCTGGTGCAACACCGCTGGGACAGGTTGCTATCGCCGGTAAAGAAATGATCGGTTCGTTCCAGGCAGTTGACGTATTAGGTCAGCCGATTTCAACCTGGGATATGTTCCTGGGATTGATTCCGGGTTCTATCGGTGAAACTTCCGTACTGGCTATCCTGATCGGTGCTGTGATATTGCTGTACACCGGCATTGCCAGCTGGAAGACAATGGTTTCCGTATTTGTGGGTGGTGCGTTTATGGCTGCCATTTTCAATATGATCGGAACAACGGTTGCTATGTGTGTATCTCCTCTGGATCATTTGTTCTTAGGTGGTTTTGCCTTCGGTGCCGTGTTTATGGCTACAGACCCTGTAACATCTGCCCGTACTGAAACTGGTAAATATATCTATGGTTTCCTTGTAGGTGCTATGGCTATCATTATCCGTGCGTTGAACCCGGGTTATCCTGAAGGTATGATGCTTGCTATCCTGTTGATGAACGTATTTGCTCCGCTGATTGACTATTATGTAGTTGAAGCAAACATTAACAGAAGAATCAATCGTGTAAAACTGAATAAATAAGAAGGAGTATGGCAACTAAAAAATATAAATGTAAAGTTTGCGGTTATATCCACGAAGGAGACAAAGCTCCGGATGTATGCCCTTTATGTGCAGCCCCTTCTTCAGATTTTGAAGAGATCAAACCAGAAAAGAAAGGTGGTATGAACAGAGATAGTAATGCATATACTATAATATATGCATCTGTAATGGTTCTTCTGGTAGCGGTTGTGTTGGCTTTCACTTCACAGTCACTGAGAAGTTTCCAGAAAGAAAATGAAGATAATGATAAGAGACAGCAGATCTTGCGTTCTATCAATGTTTCGGTTCCGGCTAACGAGGCTAAAGTGAAATATGGAGAATTGATCAAGGAAGCTTTCCTTGTTAATGAAAACGGAGAGAAAGTTGAAGGGGATGCTTTTACTGCAACAGCCGATCAACACCCAGTATATGTGGCAAATGTTAATGGTGAAACAAAATATATCATGGCTTTGTCCGGAGCGGGTCTTTGGGGTCCGTTATGGGGGTATATTTCCGTAGATTCGGATAAGAATACTGTTTTTGGTGCAGACTTCAGCCATCAGGGGGAAACTCCAGGTTTGGGTGCTGAGATCGCAAAACCTGCATTTAGTAACGAGTTTAAAGGTAAGAAGCTGTTTATGGACGGATCTTTCAAATCCATAGCTGTAGTTAAGCCGGGTAAAAGCGTTGCCGGACAGGATTATGTGGACGGTATTTCAGGTGGTACGATCACAAGTCAGGGGGTTGACCATATGTTATTTAATAGCCTGAGTGGTTATGTTAAGTTTTTAACCTCGCAAAATCAGTAAAAGATGGGATTAATGTCAAGTAAAAATAAAGAAGTACTGTTAGGCCCGTTGAGCAAAAACAACCCTGTTATCGTTCAGATGTTGGGTATTTGTTCTGCACTGGCTGTAACATCTAAACTTGAGCCGTCTATTGTTATGGGTATTTCCGTGACGGCTGTTGTGGCTTTTGCCAACGTGATTATTTCGTTACTGCGTAATACAATTCCTAACCGTATCCGTATTATCGTACAGTTGGTTGTTGTTGCTGCGCTGGTAACTATCGTAAGTGAAGTATTGAAAGCATTTGCCTATGATGTAAATAAGCAGCTTTCTGTGTTCGTTGGTCTGATCATTACCAACTGTATCCTGATGGGACGTCTGGAAGCATTCGCCCTGGGTAACGGTCCGTGGGAATCTTTCCTGGACGGTATCGGTAATGGTCTTGGATATGGTTTGATTCTGGTGATCGTAGGTTTCTTCCGCGAATTGCTGGGTTCAGGTACGCTACTTGGATTCCAGGTGATTCCGCAGGCTTTCTACGACTTCGGCTATGTAAACAACGGTTTGATGATCCTGCCTCCGATGGCTTTGATCGTAATCGCCGTGATTATATGGGTTCACCGTTCAAAGAACAAAGAACTTCAAGAAAATTAATGCAAACTATTAAACGAATAATAGAATGGAAGAATATTTAAGCACGTTTGTCCGCTCGATCTTCGTAGACAACATGATTTTCGCATACTATCTGGGTATGTGTTCTTTCCTGGCTGTTTCCAAGAACGTAAAGACTGCTTTAGGATTGGGTATGGCTGTAACGTTCATCCTGGTATGTACGTTACCGATCAACTATATGCTCGAAAATTATATTTTGAAAGAAGGCGCCATGAGTTGGTTGGGCGCTGAATATGCAGGTGTGAACCTGAGTTTCCTTTCGCTGATCATTTTCATTGCCATCATCGCTTCATTTACGCAGTTGGTTGAAATGGTAGTAGAAAAGTTTGCTCCGGCCCTGTATGCTTCTCTGGGTATCTTCTTGCCGCTGATCGCTGTGAACTGTGCGATTTTGGGTGGATCTCTGTTTATGCAGCAGAAAGCATTCTCTAATGTAGGGGTTGCTACTGTATACGGTTTGGGTTCTGGTATCGGTTGGATGCTGGCTATCGTTGGTATGGCTGCAATCCGCGAAAAATTAGCTTATTCAGATATTCCAAAGCCTTTGAAAGGTCTGGGTATCACCTTTATCATTACCGGTCTGATGGGTATGGCATTTATGTGCTTCTCCGGACTTAAGATCTAAGTATTAACGCATTAAACAAAAATAAAGATGATTATATTAATGTCGGGCGGACTTACCATTGCAGTGGGAGCGGTTGTATTCCTGGTGATTACACTGATCCTTGTAGGTGCGCTTTTATTTGCGAAAGCAAAATTAATACCATCGGGCAATGTGAGGATGGTTGTTAACGGAGAGAAGGAATACGACGTTCCTATCGGGGGAACCGTATTGAATACACTTCAGAGCGAAGGTATTTTCCTGTCATCTGCTTGTGGTGGTAGCGGTAGCTGCGGACAGTGTCGTTGCCAGGTGCCGGAAGGTGGCGGAAACATTCTTCCTACGGAAGTTGGTTTCTTTTCCCGTAAGCAGATCAAGGATCATTGGAGACTGGGATGTCAGACGAAGATAAAAGAAGATATCAAAATCAAAGTTCCTGATGAAGTATTCGGTGTAAAAGAATGGGAATGCGAAGTAATCAGCAACAAGAACGTGGCTACTTTTATCAAAGAGTTTATCGTGGCATTGCCTAAGGGTGAACACATGGATTTCGTTCCGGGTTCTTATGCACAGATCAAGATTCCTGCATATACTATGGATTATGACAAGGATATCGATAAAGACTTGATCGGTGAAGGTTACCTGCCGGCATGGAAGAACTTCGGTTTGTTCGGCTTGAAGTGCCAGAACACCGAACCGACTATCCGTGCTTACTCAATGGCTAACTATCCTGCTGAAGGCGACCGTATTATGTTGACTGTACGTATCGCTACTCCTCCTTTCAAACCGAGAGAACAGGGTCCTGGATTCCAGGATGTAATGCCGGGTATCGCTTCTTCTTATATCTTTACCCTGAAACCGGGTGACAAGGTAACAATGAGCGGTCCTTACGGTGATTTCCATCCGATCTTCGACTCTAAGAGGGAAATGATGTGGGTCGGTGGTGGTGCCGGTATGGCTCCGTTGCGTGCTCAGATTATGCACATGACTAAGACACTGAAGACTACAGATCGTAAGATGTCTTATTTCTATGGTGCACGTGCTTTGAACGAAGTGTTCTATCTGGAGGACTTCCTGGAAATAGAAAAGGAATTCCCGAATTTCACATTCCACTTGGCGCTTGACCGTCCTGATCCAGCTGCTGATGCAGCCGGAGTAAAATATACAGCCGGTTTTGTTCATCAGGTAATTTACGATACTTATCTGAAGGATCACGAAGCTCCGGAAGATATCGAATACTACATGTGTGGTCCGGGCCCGATGTCGAAAGCTGTAGAAAATATGCTTGACAATCTGGGTGTACCTCGTGAAATGTTACATTTCGATGACTTCGGTGCATAATTGAAAGGTCGATTATAGATCTAAATAATGGAAAGGGAGGAAAATTAAAGTTTTCTTCCCTTTTTTCTTTTCTGTTCTATTTATTAAAAAGCTATATAAAATACATATACCCAATTTATTATATAGTTCTGAAACCTGAATTTCAACAAATTTTCTATAGAAAAACGAATAAAATGTACTTTCCTATGTAATATCATGCAGCATTTTTCGTTCTTATTACATCTTAGCTAATAGAGACATAAAAATTGAGCAAGATTATGAAGCCGTTGATTTTATCTTTTTTTGCAGTCATACTGGGTTATTCTCTTCTTTTCAATGAGAAAGAAGAAATCAGCCAGCCGATCCATGGGATTGATAATTCAGTGTATATCCATAAAGCGGATACGCCGAGAATCGATTCTATCGCTATCTATCATAACAGAACCGCTTCTGTGTTATAAAAAATACTCCTAATAGCAATATTTATTCTGTAAATGTTTGTTTATTAAATAAATATTGCTATGTTTGTTCCGTATAATTGTTAACATACGGAAATGCTATACCAGTTTATTACTATATATACTTCTGAATTTTGGATGACAATGCTCCTGGGAGTGTTGGCTTTTTTGTGTTTACCTGTTGTCACAGGTGAAATAAGCAAGTTTTTTCAAACTGATAATGCGACCCGATTAATTCCGGTTGCTTCTGATTCTGTTTTTGCGGGGGAACAGGAAGGAACAACTGAATATAAGGTCTGCATGATGCCTCATATATTTCAAACTAAATTTTTGATAAGGAATTACAGTCACTGGTTGGGCTGACGAACCCTTGTCCGGCAACCATACGTTGAAGGATAAGGGGAGATGCTTTGTGTAAAAAATGTAATACTTGTTTATCTGTCTGTTTTCAGGTAAATAAGAATAAAGCTATTGTCTCTTCTTATCTGTTTTTCTCATTCCAGCTCTTTATATTCAGGGATACCTTCCAGAAAAGAATAAGTGAGATTTTCGTAGTCTATTTTACAGCAGAAATGGCTGATGCCGTTGCTGACTGCGAGGTAACGTACATGCAGCACCATGTTGTAACGTACTATCTGGTCGAATACAGCACTCGTTATCTCAATGGAGGGGGCTTTGTACTCTACGATCATTAAAGGGGCTAAAAAGCGGTTGTATGCGACTGAATCGCATCGTTTGGATGTTCCGTTTAATTTTAATGGAACTTCATTTGCCAATAGTTCTTTGGGATATCCTTTATGCGTAATCAAGTAATTTACAAAGTGTTGGCGGACCCATTCTTCAGGAGTCAGTGCAACATATTTGCGGCGTACGGGATCGAATATAGTGTGTTTCCCGTCTTTTTCCTTTACTTTCGCAGCGAATGTTGGTAAGTTTAATGACAGCATTTATTATATTTGTCGTTTATATTATACACAATAATTATACCCTCAAAGGTAATGATTTATGAAAACAAAACAAGAAATCGTTGAAAATTGGCTACCTCGTTATACGGAACGTAAGCTGGAAGATTTTGATAAGTATATACTACTCACGAACTTTACCAAATACGTAGAACTATTTGCCGAGAATTTTAATGTTCCTATACTTGGACTGAAAAGCTCGATGCCGAATGCTTCGGCCGAAGGTATTACTATCATTAATTTTGGGATGGGAAGTGCGAATGCTGCAACGATCATGGATCTTTTATCGGCTGTTACCCCCAAGGCTGTGCTGTTTCTGGGAAAATGCGGAGGATTGAAAACGGCTAATAATCTGGGAGACTATGTTCTTCCAATTGCAGCGATCCGCGGAGAAGGAACTTCCAATGAATATCTGCCGCCGGAGGTGCCGTCGCTTCCCGCTTTTTCCATGTTACGTGCCATCTCTTCTGCCGTCCGCGACCAGGGAAAAGATTACTGGACCGGGACGATTTATACAACCAATCGGCGTGTCTGGGAATATGATACGGCATTCAAAGATTATCTGAAGCGGACACATGCGACCGGCATAGATATGGAGACCGCCACATTACTCACTGCCGGCTTTGCAAACAAGATTCCGACCGGTGCTTTACTGATGATCTCGGATAAGCCGATGGAGGAAGACGGTGTAAAAACAGAAGCCAGCGACCGTATCGTTACCCGTAGCTTTGCTCCGGAACATGTGAAATTGGGTATTGAAGCACTCCATCAGATCATAGATGAGAAGAAAACGGTACGCCACATCCGTTTTAGTTGGTAATAATTAAGTCTTTATTATGGCAAAAAAAGAAAATACGTTTGAAGAAATATGCCGGGATATCGTGGCCAAGAAGTTCCAGCCCGTTTATATATTAATGGGTGAAGAGCCTTTCTTTATGGACCGGATTACAGACCTGCTTATTGAAAATGTGCTTGCTGAATCCGAGCGCGACTTTAATCAGATGATTATGTATGGGGCGGATACGGATGCGGCTATGATTATAAATGCAGCTCGCCGGTTTCCGATGATGTCGGAATATCAATTGGTGGTTGTGCGGGAAGCCCAGTTGGTCCGTGATATAGAATTGCTGACCAACTATGTGAAAAATCCGCTTAAGTCGACTGTGCTGGTTGTTAACTATAAGTATAAGAATCTGGACAGGCGGAAAACATTGGCCGCTGCAACCGAAAAGAACGGGATTCTATTCGAATCGAAAAAGATTCCGGATTATAAAATGCCGGGGTTTATCGTCTCATTTATGCAGCAACGTTCCATAGGAATCGATCAGAAGGCCGCTCAAATGCTCTCAGACTTCCTTGGAAACGATTTAAGCCGTCTAAGTAAGGAATTGGACAAGCTGGCGTTGATTTTGCCTGAAAAGGCTCCAAAACGCGTCACTCCGGAACTGATAGAACAGAATATAGGAATCAGTAAAGAATACAATAACTTTGAGTTAATAAAAGCACTTGCTGTAAAGGATGTTTTAAAAGCAAACCGGATTGCCCAGTACTTTGAAAAGAACCCCAAGAGTAATCCTATACAGATGACTCTTCCTGTAATTTTTAATTATTTTTCCAACCTGTTGATTTGTTATTATACGAAAGACAGATCGGAAACCGGATTGATGACAGCCTTAGGATTAAGAGGAACTTTTCAGGTAAAAGATTATATGACCGGATTGAGAAATTATCCGGCTATGAAAGTTTTTAATCTGATAAGTGATATCCGGACTACCGATGCCAGATCGAAAGGGGTAGATAATTCTTCCGCATCTGATGCTGATCTACTCAAGGAATTATTATATAAAATTCTTCATTAGCATAAAATGTACTTAACAATAGAAAAACTGCATGTGTCGCTGAAAATTTGAATTAGTGCACATGCAGTTTTTGTTTTTTATCGTTATTTCTCTGGAATGCTCGGATTTACGAACCTTCAAAATGACCTTCTTTATTTTGTTTTTCAATAACTTAGTTTACATTTTACCCCTCTGAGAATTCAATATTTCTTTCTTCCCGTATAATTGTTCACAAATATCACGAAAAAATCAAGTTTTAGAGTGAAGGATACAAAAGTATCCGCTTTCTTCCTGAATTATTCACATAGGATAGGACAAATTGTCAGAAACATTTTTCAACAGTGTATTGTCTGTTTACAGCAGTAACAGATATATGTACTGCAACATTTGTGTTGGATCAGATGCGTTTACGTAAATAAAACAAGTGCGTTACTTATGTATCTATAGTGGCGTAAATATAAATGTAACCAATATACATTACTAATATAAATCAATAAAAATAGGTTTAAATACTGTTATTGCTAATATGTATGATAAAATATCAAAACCCAGCCTGTTATCTAATTAAATTAATCGTTTACATTAATTTATGGCTATATTCTCGTATATAAATGTGAAATATAAGTCATTTTAGCTGAAATAATAAGCCTTAACCATCTATACAACAGGTTATTATTTAATAAAATCACCAATGTTACTTTAATCTCTTTTAGAGGCTTGTTATAGGGGTTTACAAAAGTATGCGCCACATTATTATACTGTGCGTTACAAATATATCCGTATATAATTATAAAAATAAATTGCACAATTGGAAATAATGATTTATATTTGTATCAGTATATAATTCTATACTATATTCATGTAAACAGACAGATTGGCAGTGATTTTTGGTAAATAAATCGTATTTTGGTAATGAAAGAACGTATTTTAGCAGTAATGGAACACGAAGGATTGACTCCTTCTAAATTTGCCGAAGCAATCGGTATCCAACGTTCGGCTATGTCGCATATTATATCCGGCAGAAATAATCCGAGCCTGGATGTACTAATTAAAATATTGGAACGGTTTACATACGTAGACTCCGATTGGCTTTTATTTGGTAAAGGCACTATGATGCGTGAACATGTGTTAACTGAGCCCAATTTGTTTACAAATACGACGATAATTCCGTCCAACGTACAAGATTCTCCCGAATATCGCAAGGAAATTAGGGTTGAAACACCTGTAAATACTACTAAACAGCCTGTTATTGAGCAGATTGTATGCCAGGATAAACCTTCCAGAAATGTGAGCAAAATAATGATATTCTATTCAGATAATACGTTTGAGACTTTTACCCCCGAAAAAACCAAGAAAGACTAACCCAACATTGCTATATACATCTTATTCATGTATCTTTGTATAGAAATTGAGTAATCATATTATATGAAGAAGTACATGTTAGATATGAAGGTAACTGAAAACAACCGCCTTCATAAAAATTATTGCCTGTTAAAGTTAACCTGCGACGACACTTTGCCGGAAATGCTTCCCGGCCAGTTCGTTCAGGTGCTCGTGGATAACTCTCCTACAACATTTCTTCGCCGGCCTATTTCAATCAACTTTGTAGATAAAACAACCAACGAATTGTGGTTGCTTATCCAATTAGTTGGAGATGGAACGCGTCGTATGGCAGAATACCGCCCCGGAGATATTGTAAATATCATGTTGCCATTGGGTAACAGCTTTACAATTCCTGCCAGTGAAGATAAAAATCAGGAATTACTGCTTATTGGCGGTGGTGTTGGTACTGCTCCGATGCTATGCCTGGGATCAGCTTTGAAGAACGCCGGTTTTGAACCGGTATTTCTGTTGGGAGCCCGTTCAAAGGATGATGTGTTGCAGTTGGATGAGTTTGCGAAGATAGGAACTGTTCACATAACTACCGAAGACGGCACTTTGGGTGAAAAAGGCTATGTAACAAATCATTCCGTATTGAAAAATGTTCATTTTGACCGGATTTACACATGTGGACCGAAACCGATGATGGTAGCTGTTGCCAAATATGCCGCCGCCGAATCGATCACATGCGAAGTCTCATTGGAAAATACAATGGCTTGTGGTATAGGTGCTTGCCTATGCTGTGTGGAAAATACCCAAGAAGGTCATGTATGTGTTTGTACTGAAGGTCCCGTATTTAATATAGAGAAATTGAGATGGCTGAATTAAATGTAAACATAGGAAATTTGCAGTTAAAAAACCCGGTAATGACTGCTTCGGGTACATTTGGATACGGAGTCGAATATTCCGACTTTATGGATATTTCAAGACTGGGTGGTATTTTTGTAAAAGGAACAACCATCCAACCACGTGAAGGAAATCTGTATCCCCGCATGGCGGAAACTCCTTCCGGAATGTTAAATGCGGTAGGCCTGCAAAATAAAGGAGCACAATATTTCGTCGATCATATCTACCCTGCTATTAAGGATATTGATACGCATATGATCGTAAATGTAAGCGGTTCGTCGGTGGAAACATACGTGGAATGTGCAGAAAAAATAGCTGAACTGGATAAAATTCCGGCTATCGAACTTAACATTTCCTGCCCGAATGTGAAGCAAGGTGGTATGGCTTTCGGGGTTACAACCTGTGGTGCTGCCGAGGTTGTGAAGGCTGTCCGTAAGGTTTATCCCAAGACCCTTATTGTAAAACTTTCTCCTAATGTGACCGACATTACCGAGATTGCAAAAGCAGTCGAAGCCGAAGGTGCCGACTCTGTTTCACTTATCAATACCATGCTTGGCATGGCCATTGACGCAGAGAAACGTAAACCTATATTATCTACAATAACCGGTGGCCTTTCCGGTCCTTGTGTAAAGCCGGTTGCCCTGCGTATGGTATGGCAAACTTACAAGGCAGTTAAGATTCCTATCATCGGTTTGGGAGGTATTTCCAACTGGAAAGATGCCGTCGAGTTTATGCTGGCCGGAGCTACTGCCATACAGATTGGAACCTATAATTTTATAGATCCGACTGTTTCTGTAAAAGTGATTGATGGCATGAATGAATACCTGGACAGACATGGATTCAAATCCGCCAAAGAACTTATAGGGGCTTTGGATGTATAAAACTATTGATTAAATAGAAAGATATCCTTGTTTTATTTGACAAAAAAGGGACTTATTATTTATCCAATCCGGGTGTTACCGACAGATACACCCGGGTGTAACCATAGTCGACATCCGGGTCTCAAAGTACCTGACACCCGGGTGTCAATTTGTTTTAATACCTACCTTTGTCAAAAAAGACAATAGGTTTCATGAAAAATACAAGTATCATCGGATAACTGACTACACTAATGATTCCACTGGTTATATCCTGAAAAGCATGACAGTTGTATGATAGTATAATGATAGTTTTATGATAGTTGAAGGATGTTTTCTAGCTGTGTAAACCTTTAGTAAACAGTAAGATGTAGGAAAAGTATGATAGTATGATAGTTGTTTTCAATTTTCAAGTAGAGTAAATACGTATTGTAAACCAAGTAAAATAATGAAATGAAAAACAAATTATTTCTTTTAATCTGCCTGATTGTTATATCTATATCGTTGAAAGCCAACGATAAAACAGTTATTCCTATTACAACAGACAATATCAGTCTGATTTATAAAGTAGGTAATAACGGACGTTTGTACCAATCATATGTAGGGCAAAAGCTCCGTTTTAATAGTGATATCGACCAGTTGCCTATGCTTGGCGAGGCTTATATCACACATGGTATGGAAGATTATTTCGAACCGGCTATCCGGATATTGCACAATGACGGCAATCCTTCCCTGCTGCTGAAGTATGTATCTTACAAAACCAGCGATTTGCAACCGGGTGTTACGGAAACCGTTATTAAACTGAAAGATGACGTTTATCCCGTAACGGTTGATCTTCATTTTATTGCTTATGCCAAAGAAAATATAATCAAAACGTATACCGAGATATCTCATCAGGAGAAGAAGCCGGTTATGCTTTATAATTATGCATCTTCGCTGCTTCATCTGAACGGTGGTAAATATTTTCTGACAGAATTTGCCGGAGACTGGGCACATGAAGTCAACATGACGGAACAACAGCTTTCATTTGGTAAAAAAGTATTGGATACCAAGTTGGGAAGCCGTGCCAATATGTTCAATTCGCCTTTCTTTTTACTGGCACTGAATGAGGAATCAAAGGAAAATGAAGGAGAAGTCCTTTTTGGAACCATTGGTTGGACGGGGAATTTCCGTTTTACTTTTGAGGTGGATAATTTGAATAATTTGCGTATCCTTTCCGGTATAAACAACTATGCTTCAGAATATTCATTGAAGCCGCAGGATATATTCCGGACTCCTGAGTTTATCTTTACTTTCAGTGCGGAAGGGAAAGGAAAAGCAAGCCGCGACTTCCATAAATGGGCCCGCAAATATCAGGTAAAAGACGGCGATAAACCGCGTATGACTTTGCTGAATAACTCTGGGAAGCCACTTATTTCGATTTTAATGAAGACAAGCTGGTCGATATTATGGACGAAGCCAAATCGCTGGGAGTTGATATGTTCCTGTTGGACGACGGATGGTTTGCCAATAAATATCCTCGTAGCAGTGACCGTCAGGGCTTGGGTGACTGGGATGAAACAGTGACGAAGTTGCCGAACGGCATCGGTAAACTGGTGAAAGAAGCAACCGGCAAAGGTATAAAATTCGGATTATGGATTGAGCCGGAGATGGTGAATCCTAAAAGCGAACTCTATGAAAAACATAAGGATTGGGTAATCCATCTGCCGAACAGAGATGAATATTACTTCAGAAATCAAATGGTATTGGACCTTAGTAATCCGAAAGTTCAGGATTATGTATTTGGAATTGTAGACAATCTGATGACGAAATATCCGGGTATCGCTTATTTTAAATGGGATTGCAACAGTCCGATTACAAATATTTATTCTCCTTATCTGAAAGATCAGCAGTCTCATTTATATATTGAACATGTAAAAGGATTGTATAATGTTTTGGAACGTGTAAAAGCCAAATATCCGAACCTGCCGATGATGCTTTGCTCCGGTGGCGGCGGACGTTCTGATTATGAAGCGTTGAAATACTTCACCGAGTTCTGGCCGAGTGATAATACAGATCCGATAGAACGTATCTTCATCCAGTGGGGGTATTCTCATTTCTTCCCTTCCAAAACAATGGCAGCCCATGTGACAAGCTGGAATAAGAATGCCAGCGTGAAATTCCGTACGGATGTTGCGATGATGGGTAAATTGGGTTTTGATATCCGTATTCATGATATGACTCCGGCAGAACAGGAATATTGCAAAGGGGCGGTGAAGAATTTCAATCGTTTGGGTAACGCTATTCTGGATGGCGACCAGTATCGTCTGGTATCTCCTTACGAAGGAAATCATTCTGCGGTGATGTATGTGAATGAAGCGACGGATAAGGCTGTTCTTTTTGCTTTCGATATCCATCCCCGATATGCGGAAACGTTGCAACCTGTTCGTTTGCAGGGATTGTCTCCGGAAGCTCAGTATGAGATAAAAGAGATCAATTTGCTCCCGGATACCAAATCTATATTAAAATGTAACGGAAAGACATATTCCGGTGAATATCTGATGAAAGTCGGTATTCCGGTATTTTCCGGTAGACAATTGGCTAGCCGGGTGATTGAAATATCGAAAAAATAAAAGGATATATTCATTAATAGAAAACGGAGAGGCTTGATAAATAAGTCTCTCCGTTTTTTTCTACGGATATGGATAAGCGTATTTTTATATCTTCTTTGCGGATAATAAAGTAACCAATAGAGAAGCACAGCAAAGAAAGACTCCTACACCGGCAGTCCCGGCCCAGCCAAACAGCTGCCAGGCGGTTCCGGAAAGAAAAGTTCCCAAGGAACCTCCGACAAAATAGGTTGTCATAAATATAGTATTAACCCGGTTGGAGGCTGCCGGGCATAATTCGAAAATGCTGGATTGGTTACTTAACTGGATGCATTGCATGCCAATATCTATAATAATTATGCCGGCTATGATAGAGGTATAAAAGTTTCCTCCGAAATAAAGTAATAACCAGGCTAGCAGTATCAAACCGCATCCCCAGAAATTAAAAGCTCTGACTCCCACTTTCCTGACATATTTTCCAACCAACGAGGCCGACATGGCTCCGGCTACGCCGCAAAGTCCCAACATACCAACCACATCGCTGTTTGCAAAGAAAGGTGCTTGTCCCATTTTGAATGCCAGACACGACCACATAGCCAGAAAAGAGCCGAAAGCCAATCCTGACCGGACAGCATAAATCCGTAAAGCCGGATAATCCTTTACTAAGGATAGAAGAGATTTCATGAGGTCTGCGTATTTTCCTTTAAAAGTAGGTCGTATATCCGGCAAAACGGTAACCACTACGATACTGCACACAACCATCAGCATGGCAGCAATATAATACATTTCACGCCAGCCGAACAGTTCTCCGACCACTCCGCTAATGACCCGTGAAACCAATATTCCGGATAGTAATCCTGAAACGACCAGCCCTACGTTACGTCCTTTGTTTTCCGGTTTTGAATAAATGGCGGCGATGGGTATGAATATTTGTGGTATTACCGAACAAATGCCTGTAAATAATGAAGCAGTCAGGATTATATGAATGTTAGGTGCTGTGGCGATGCATAAAAGTGAAAGTACCAAAAGAGCAAAATTGGTGACGATTATCTTTTTACGTTTATACATATCTGCCAGTGGCACAACGAATAACAATCCTAAAGCATAACCAATCTGTGTAACCATAGCGATCAGGTTGGTCGTAAATTCAGATACGTCGAGATCATGCCGTATCATATTTAAAAGAGGCTGGTTATAATATAGATTGGCGACCGAAATACCGGCAACAATGGATAATGTCCAGAGGATCAAAGGTGGAAGTCCACCGTTTTCTTTCAATGTTTGTTTCATAAGCTGTCTTTTAAGCCGGCAAATTTACCCTAAATAATTGAAACGATAAAGCCTTTTTCTAAAGGGATACAGCTTAGGAAAAGTATATAGGGATATTCAAATAAATAGTTATATTTGCCAATAAATAAAGAAGAAAAATATGATTGACCAAATTAATGATATATTACAGAATACAACTATAACTCCGACTACTGCGGCTGTGAAATTATTAGTCAGTTTCTTTTTAGGTGCGATTATTGGTGTGGAGCGCCAGTTTCGCCGTCGGGAAGCCGGAATGCGAACCTTTACATTGATCTGTATGGGATCGGCAGCAGCCATGCTGATATCTATCTGGATACCGCAATGTTATCCTAACTTCCTGAACGGTGATCCCGGACGTATTGCTGCCCAGGTACTTACCGGTATCGGTTTTTTAGGTGCCGGGGCTATTATGCAAAGCCATGGGAGTATTCATGGATTGACAACAGCGGCTTGTATCTGGGTTGTTGCCGTAATCGGTCTGGCCGTGGGAGCGGGGATGTATGTTCCGGCATTGATTGGGACAGGCCTTACATTAGTTATATTGGTTAGCCTTGAAAGACTTGAAAAAAGAATGTTCCTGAATGGGGTAAATAAGATCCTGACGATTATTTGTACGACCGCAACTCCTGATTTGAAAGCTGTCCGCAAAATTCTTGAATCAAAGAACATTTATATTGTAAGTGTTTCCTTTGAATCTATTTATGAACAGAACAAGTCTATCATAACCTATAAAGTGAATGTGAAAGCCCAGTCGTCTTATATGAATTTATTCAGTGAGATCAGGACATTGGGATATGTTTCTCAAATAAGATTGATGGCCTGAGCCATCAATCCAATTCGTTTTTCAGCATTCGTCCTGCTATACGGGCTGCATCTTCCACATATTTACTACAAGGACGTTTTGCATAATATTCAGCCGTTCTTGCAGAAGGTTCCGGAGCAGTCTGGCTGGCTTCTGCGGCAGGCAAAAGGCTGCGGCAAATGATCGTATCATGCTTTTCCTTGAACAGGTCGGACATCTTTTGAACCATTGCATAGTTCTTTGCCCGGGCTTTCTGATCCTGTTGGTCCAATACCGGATATTTGAATCCGGCCAGCATAGCCATGGCACTGACTGTTCCGCATATCTCCCGCATCCGGCCAACGCCACCGCCAAAAGATACGGACATCTTCTTTGCCATATCCAGGTTCAGTTCAAAAACATCCGAATAAGCCAGGAATACCGACTGCGCACAGTTGTATCCCGACTCAAAATTTTGAACGGCAATTTTTACACGTTCTTCAATATCAAACTCCTTCATAAAAGAGAAGTGTTATTTAGAATTCATAATCAACACACGCTCTGTCGGCTTTTACCGGGCCGATAATCCCTTTTGAAACAGCTACGTGTTCAGGGTGGTTGGCATATGTCTTTACATCTTCGAGCGAATCGAGTTCTGTAGTCAGGATAACATCCCAGGTTTCTTCGGGGTTAATATTGAAATCGACACGGATCAAACGTAAAACATCGATCTTGTCGATCAACGCTTCCAGACCTGTTTTGATTTCCTGCATTTTTGCCAGTTTATCGGCAGGAGTTGCAAACTCCGTCAGCTTAAACATTACAATGTGTCTTACCATAAACGCTTTAATTAATTACATTTGTTCGTCCAAATAGGAATCTTTGTATCCCAGGAAATATAAAATACCATCCAGACCGATCGTGGAGATGGACTGCTTGGCTGTTTCTTTTACTTTTGGTTTGGCATGGAAAGCGATACCTAACCCGGCAATACTGATCATCGGCAGGTCGTTTGCTCCGTCACCAACAGCTACGGTCTGACGGATATCGACGTTCTCAACTTGAGCGATCAGGCGGAGTAGTTCTGCTTTCCGCTTGCCATCTACGATATCTCCGACGTAACGCCCTGTCAGCTTTCCGTCTTCAACCTCAAGCTCATTGGCATATACATAATCAATATTGTATTTCTGTTTCAAGTAGTTACCGAAATAAGTGAATCCACCAGAGAGGATAGCGATCTTGAAACCTACCTTTTTGAGGATACGCATCAAACGGTCGACACCTTCCGTAATGGGCAAGTTTTCGGCAATCTCTTGCATAACAGAGACATCCAATCCTTTTAATAAGGCACAACGTTGGCGGAAGCTCTCGCTGAAATCAATTTCTCCCCGCATGGCCGATTCGGTAATCGCTTTGACCTGATCGCCGACACCGGCACGAACAGCCAACTCATCGATTACTTCAGTTTCAATAAGAGTTGAGTCCATATCGAAACAGATAAGGCGACGCATACGGCGATACATGCTGTCTTCCTGAAAAGAAATATCCATTACCTGTTCGGCCGAGAGCTTCATGAACTCTGCTTTCATCAACTCTTTGTCGCGAGGAGTCCCACGCACAGAGAATTCGACGCTGGCTTTGGGGGTACGGGCATCTTCATCCAAAGGAATACGGCCGGTCAGACGTTTGATGTCATCTATATTCATTCCCTGTTCGGCAACGACACGGGTTACGCCCGCTATCTGTCTGGCAGTTAACTTTCTTCCCAGAATAGTGATGATATAACGGTTCTTTCCCTGCATATCAACCCATTTCCTGTATTTTTGCTCCGTGATCGGATTAAAACGGATATTTACATCCAGCTCATAGCTTTTAAAAAGTAACTCTTTCAGGATATCTCCAGAATTGCCTTCGCAACTCTGGAAAAGAATTCCTAGTGATAAGTTGTCATGGATATCAGCCTGGCCGATATCGAGAATCACCGCATTATTCTTTGCCAGTATCTCTGTCAGGGCGGCAGTGACCCCCGGACGGTCGGCTCCGTTTATATTTATCAGTATAATTTCGTCTTTTTGTCCCATGTTTTTTGTTTTATAAGGCAAAGGTAAATAAGTTATATGCAAATAATGGCATTTAGATAAACAAAAATTCAAATGAAATTGTTATTTTTACAGAGACGTTATATTTAATTTAGAACCTGGCAACCTTAATAAGTCCTGACTGGCAGGCAAATGAGATGAAGATTCAGTTTGAAATTAAGGAAAAGCTGCCTGAGATTATTGCCGAAGTACGGCATTCAGACAAATGGCAAACAACAGTAGTGGAAAAAACGCATGGCCTGGAGAGGGTTACTATCAAAGACCCTAATTATGATTCAGAAGCTTGTATCGAGATCTGGGAACATGAGATTCACGTCCGTACGGCATGGTCAAATTACACCTACCGTGTTTTTAAACGGGGTGATTCTTGCTGGTGCGAGTATATCGGAGCCTACAGAGGACTGCTGGAGCAGACCTTACTCCCAACATTGACTCCTAAAATGAACATTCTTGATTCGGTAGTTATTGAAAGTTCGTTGACAGGTAATAAAAAAGAAACGTTGCGAACCTACAGTTCGGAAAACCTCAAACTGAAGAACTTCCGTCGCGATAATTTCAAAGAAGAGTATAACAGAACATCATTACAGGACCATCCAACAATTGTTTATGATGAATATATCAAGGAAGGGATGCCGATGCCTTCGCCGTATGATGATAAGTAAAATAAAAAAGCCCGGTTTCAAGCCGGGTTTTTTATTTTCGGATTCTCTTTACCGGAAAGCAGTTGAATTAGGTTTAATTTGAAGAAAGGTGAAAGATTATTCGTATTTATCCCTGTTCCAAATCCTAAATTTATGTTATAAAGCAACCGTTTTAGTGGATTTTCATGCGATAAAACATATAAAAAATCTTGCTTTTTAGTCGATTTATGTTATATCGTTTGGAGGTAAAGGTATTTTGCGCTTATCTTTGCCAGCGTTAAGAACAAGAAAGTAGCTCCTTAGCGAAGGAGAAACGCTTGTTTACTTCCTGAAAATCAGGAGTCGGACATAAAGGATGGCAGACGAAAACCGCCCGCAGACCGGTAAGTAAGCTGTTGGAGAGTCTCGTCCGATTAAGTTTAACGTAAATAATAAATTATGAAGGTAAGAGCTTATGTTCTCATTGTAACGGTTGCGTTGGCAACAATGTCATCCGGTACAAAAGAAGCAAGACCTACCGTGGGTACTAATCCTGGTGATCTGGCTCCGAGAATAGAGTCTTTGGGAGGCGAAAGTGATTTCAGTTTCCAAAATCATTCCGGACGTTACACGTTGCTGAATTTCTGGGCAGCTTACGATGCTGAATCGCGGGTCCGTAACGTTCAATTATGGAATGAAGTAAACAAACTGAGTTCAGACAAAATTGCCATGTATTCTGTTTCTCTCGACGAGAAAGAATCAATCTTTACCGAGACGGTAAAGGCAGACAAGCTTAGCGGCACAAAGCAATTTCATGAAGGACTCGGTAAAAAGTCAGCGTTGTATGGAAAGTTTAACCTACAGAAAGGTTTGAAGAACTTCCTGATTGACGACAAAGGAGTTATTATTGCAGCAAATGTTACTCCGGATAAACTGACTGACATTTTGAATAGAATTTAATCAGTAGATTATTATTTTAAAAAAGAGTTGTTCCGCCCAACGAGGAACAGCTCTTTTTTTGTATTTTTGTTTTCTAATTTATTACCAAACAAATAAACACATTAAAATGTACAGACAGTTTATCGCAGCATGTTCCCTGACCGGAGCTTTAATGCTGAGTTCATGTTCACCCACGACCCCTGTGGCACATGATGTTTCTATTATTCCTATTCCCAAAGAGATTAAGAATGCCAATGGGCAGTTTACTTTGAAAGATGGCATGACAATCGGTGTTGCCGATAAGCAGTTACTGCCGGCTGCAAACTATCTTTCCGGCCTTTTATCCCGTTCAACCGGTTATATATATAATGTACGCGAGGGAGACGGTGATATATCTTTGGCTGTAAGTGATATTGCCGGTCAAAATGAAGGTGCCTATTCTTTGGACGTTACTTCCGGTAAAGTTCAGATCAAGGGAAATACCTACGGAGGTGTTATTTCCGGTATTGAATCTCTTCGCCAGCTTTTGCCGGCAGAGATAGAGTCGCCGGCAGTGGTAAAGGATATTAATTGGAGTGTTCCGGCTGTTCAGATCACTGATGTACCCCGTTTCGGTTGGAGAGGGTTGATGCTGGATGTTTCCCGTCATTTCTCTACTAAGGAAGAAGTGAAGGAACTGTTGGATATGATGGCTCTTTACAAACTGAACAAATTCCACTGGCATCTGACCGACGACCAGGGATGGCGTATCGAAATAAAGAAATACCCGTTGCTGATAGAGAAAGGGGCTTGGCGTACCTTTAACAATCATGACCGGGAGTGTATGAGATTAGCAAAAGAGCAGGATAATCCCGATTATGAAATTCCGGCTGAAAAGTTACGTATCACTCAGGGCGATACTTTGTATGGTGGTTTCTATACTCAGCAAGATATTAAAGAAATCGTTGAATATGCCGGTGTACGTGGTATTGATGTAATTCCGGAAATAGATATGCCGGGGCATATGCTGGCTGCGGTAAGTAATTATTCAGGTGTTTCTTGTTTTAATCAGACAGGGTGGGGAACGACTTTTTCTTCTCCGGTTTGTCCGGGTAAAGACTCGGCTCTTGAGTTCTGCAAAAACGTTTATAGCGAAATCATTCCGCTCTTCCCTTATAAATATATCCATTTGGGAGCCGATGAAGTAGAAAAAACGAACTGGAAGAAATGTCCGGATTGCCAGAAACGGATGAAAGATAACGGGCTGAAGACAGAAGAAGAGTTGCAGTCCTGGTTTGTTCATAACATGGAGAAGTTCTTTAACGATAACGGAAAAGAAATGATCGGCTGGGATGAAATTCTGGAAGGCGGCTTGTCTCCGACGGCAACAATCATGTGGTGGCGTACCTGGAGTCCGAACGCAGTTCCTGACGCAACGGCACAAGGCAACCATGCAATCATGACTCCGAATGCTAATTTCTATTTTGACTATCAGCAGGATAAAAATTCATTGTCCGGTGTATATAATTACAATCCGATGCTTGAATCGTTGAATGATGCACAGAAAGCATTGATTTTGGGTATGCAGGCAAATCTCTGGTGCGAATATATCCCATCTCGTGAACGGATACAATATATGATTATGCCCCGTATGATGGCATTGGCTGAATTGGCCTGGAGCGATCCTTCCGTAAAAAGCTGGGATGGATTTAAAGAAAGACTGGTTAAGCAATTCCCACGCTTGAATATCATGAACGTAAATTACCGTATGCCGGATTTGGAAGGATTCAATAACACAAATGCATTTATCGGTGAAGGTACAGCGGCAATTACTTGTCTTGACCCAAGTGTTGAAATCCATTATACAACGGATGGCAGTATCCCGACTTTGGAATCGCCTCAGTATAACAGTCCGATCAAGATAACGGAAACGACAGACTTCACTTTCCGCTCTTTCCGTCCGAATGGTAAGAAAGGTGATATCGTGAAGACGCGTTACGTTAAGAGTGAATATGCTCCAGCTGCGGATGCTACACCTTCCAAGAAAGGTTTGCAGGCTGTATGGCATGAGTTTAAAGGCAATAAATGTGCCGATATTGATAATGCTCCGGTAAACGGTACGTATGAAATATCTGAAGTGACTATCCCGAAAGAAGTGAAAGGTAATATCGGTTTGGTCGTTACAGGATATTTCAATGCTCCGGAAGATGGTATTTATACTTTCAATCTGTTGTCTGACGATGGCAGTACATTAAAGATTGGCGGAGAATTGGTTGTTGACAATGACGGTCCTCATTCACCCCGTGAAGTAACCGGACAGAAAGCATTGGCAAAGGGGCTTCATCCGATCGAAGTTAAGTATTTCGACCATAATGGCGGTATGCTTCAGCTAAAGGTTTTGACGGCTGATGGCAAAGAACTGCCGGTTAATGCAGATATGTTTGCTTATTGATCAGGTAAACGACTAGAAATATAAACGCCCCGTAAAGATTTGAGATGCTTTACGGGACGTTTTGTTTTATATTCAACTATTTCTTATTTACCGCAGTGCTTCCACTTCTTCCGTGTGCAAAGGAATCTTTTTTCCTAACAGACGGGCACCGTCTTCTGTAATCAGATAATCTTCTTCGTTGCGGATACCGCTGAAGTCTTTGTAAGTTACCAGCTTTTCATAATTGATAAATTCGGTGAACTTATTTTGACTTCTCCAAAGATCCATCAATTCAGGGATAAAGTAGACACCCGGTTCGATAGTAAGAACGAATCCCGGTTCCAGTTTACGTCCCAGGCGGAGAGACTTACGGCCGAACTCAGTACTCTTCGGTTGTCCGTCGTATCCCACATATACTTCACCCAGGTTTTCCATATCATGTACATCCAATCCCATCATGTGTCCCAGGCCACAAGGCATGAACATTGCATGAGCTCCGGCCTTTACAGCTTCCATCGGATCGCCTTTGACAAAACCAAGATCCTTCAAACCTTCCATAATGACTTTGCAGGATAGTTCGTACACATCGACGAAAGGAATACCCGGACGCAACGCCGCAACAGCCGCTTCGTGAGCCGCTACCTGAATATCATAAATATCTTTCTGGCGAGTCGTGAATTTAGAATCAGCCGGAATGGTAGAAGACATATCACCCGCATATCCCATTTCCGTTTCCGCACCGGCATCGAGCAGCAGCATATCACCACTCTTAATCATATTGCTATGATCATGGTTATGCAGCGTCTGCCCGTTGATCGTTGCGATAATGGGGAAGGAGAGTTGATAGTCATTCGCATAAGCCACTTCAACCACGGCAGCAGCCACTTCGCTCTCACGGATTCCCGGACGTACGGTACGCATGGCAGTCAGATGCATGTCGGCAGTAACCACACAAGCCTTTTCGATTTCGACAATCTCTTCCGCAGTCTTATAATTACGCTGATTTACTACACCGAAGATGAAAGGCACCGAAGGTTGTTCCGTTCCCGGCACGATACCCAGCCATTGGAACAGTTTGATCTGATGTTCCGCACGGTAAGTCGGCAGGTAATGGATACGCTGGCTTTTCTGTTGTGCTGCTTTCAGATACGATTCAATTTCTTTGAAAGGGCGAACTTCGGTGATACCGGCTGCTTCGCTCTTCTCCTTCAGTGTCGGCTGAGTTCCCATCCATACGATTGCATCGATCGTCAGTTCGTCACCGAAAATGATTTCTTTATTATTGTCAATATCAATAATGGCGGAGAGACCGGCATAAGGAAGCCCGAAGAAATACAGGAACGTGGAATCCTGGCGGAAGTGATAGGTGTTGTCTGCATAATTCATTCCCGACTCATCGTTTCCGAGGAAAAGCAACAGGCCTGAACCTATTGTCTGTTTTAGTTTGGCCCGGCGGCCCATATAGGTTTCTTTACTAAACATAAGAATAGAATTTTATTTATTGCTACCAAAGATAATGCAAGCCGAGAACAGAATAAAATGAACGAGTTCATTTTTTATGTCGAGGCGCAGTTTATCTTCGTTTTGGAACAAAGATAGTAATTAATATAGACTAACGGACATCTATTAAAAAATATTTCTTACATTGGCATCACGAAATTAAACCTTGCATGCGATTATGAAGATTCAGCAAATACAAGAACTTACCGATGCGACCGTGGCGTGTGGAAACGATAAGCTGGGCCATGAAGTACAATGTGCTTTTGCCAGCGACCTGATGAGCGACGTTCTGACATTGTGCTGTGATGAAATGATTCTCATTACCGGACTTTGCAATCTGCAAACGATCCGTACAGCCGAAATGGCCGATGTCGATTGTATCCTTTTCGTCCGTGGCAAGAAAGCTACGCCGGAGATGTTGCAACTTGCGTCCGAGAATAATATGATCTTGCTTGAAACCTGTCATTCCATGTATCATGTGGCTGGCGAGTTGTATTGCAGCGGTCTTGTGCCGGTCTATTAAAGAAAGGAGAGGATATGCAGCTAACGTTTGAATTGGAAGGAGGAAACTTCTCGAAGGCCGGATATGCTTCCAGCCAGATAAAGAAGATACTGAAACAGTTATCGATCGATTCCCGTGTCATCAAGAGAGTGGTCGTGGCGCTTTATGAAGCGGAAGTGAACGTTGTTGCCCATGCCTGGCGCGGAAAAGTGGCGGCAGAACTGGATGCGGATAAGATTACGCTGACATTGAAAGATGAAGGTCCCGGTATTCCGGATATTCCGCAAGCCATGCAGGAAGGCTTTTCCACGGCTTCGCCGGCTGTGCGTGAAATGGGGTTTGGGGCAGGAATGGGATTGCCCAATATGAAAAAGAATGTAGACGAATTAACTATAGAGAGCGAGGTAGGCGTAGGAACAATCGTACGCATGGTTACCTGGTTCAGAAAGAAGGAGTAGAAGACCATGGAAGATACTAAATTTTATCATGCCCTGAAAATCGACAAGGAGCGCTGCATAGGTTGTACACATTGTATGACGAAATGCCCGACTCGTGCTGTCCGTATCCGGGATGGGAAAGCCGTGATTCGCAAAGACTGGTGCGTCGATTGCGGGGAATGTCTGAAAGCATGTCCGACAGAAGCCATTTATGTGGAGCAGGACGACTTCCAGAAGATATTCGACTACGAATGCCGCGTGGCGCTTGTTCCCACCGTTTTCATCGGACAGTTTTCCAAATATACGACGGAAGAAGAAATATTCAGCGCCTTGTATGAGTTGGGATTCACCCATGTCTACCAGGTTGAGTTTACGGCTGATATGATTCATCGCGAGATGCTCCGGCAGATGGAACAGGCCGAAGAAAAGCCGGTGATCAGTTCTTTTTGTCCGGCGATTGTGCGTCTGATACAAATTCGCTTCCCTGCTTTGGTCGATAATATCCTGCTGGTGAAAAGTCCGGTGAATGCAACTGCTACCTATTACCATCAGGTATTGACGGAGGAAGGTCATTCCCCGGATCAGATCGGCCTCTTTTATGTCACTCCCTGTGCTGCCAAGATTGCGGCCTTGAAGAGTGCTGACGGATATTCGTCCACCATTAACGGCGTGATCAATATGGATACCCTATATAATAAGGTATACCATATCCTGCAAAACCGACCGAAAGGATATAAGCCGGATTGCGTGCTTCCGCCCGCCCTGACAAAGAAAGAAATGCGATGGAGCCAGACGGGAGGGGAGGCCAAACACTTCTCTGGCCGTTGCCTGGCCATCGACGAAATACATAATGTGATCGATTTCCTGGAACGTATGGAAACGACAACGGAGGTCCGTAATGTGGACTTTCTGGAACTCCGTGCTTGTGACCGCAGTTGTGCCGGAGGCGTATTGGCTGTTGCGAACCGCTTCCTTACGGCCGAACGGATCATGAAGCGTTCGATGAAACGTGACAAAGCGCCGCTCATTTATGCCTCCGAACGATTGGGAGCTTTGGCTTATTTGAAGCAGCACATCACAATCCGTCCGCACCAACCCAACCCGAAGCTGCTCTATGACGGTTCTATCGAAGAAGTCCTGAAAAAGATGGAACAGGTGCGTCGTCTGATGTGTTATCTGCCGGGAATCGACTGTGGCGCTTGTGGAAACCCTAATTGCCAAAGTCTGGCAGAAGATATCGTCCGTCACGAAGCCCAGTTCAGTGACTGCATTTTCATGCAGCGTAATATGGAGAAGCATGGCAAACTGGATCAGGAACATGCCTTCCGCCTCGTCGAAAAGACCTGGGGAAAAGATCGTTTAAATAAAGACTGTTATAAGAAAGGAGCTAAATATGAAGGTCAGTGATCTTGTAAAAGAATTGAATCTTACCGTTTTTTGCGGAGAAGAGAATCTGGATACGGTAATCAAAGGTGGCTATACCAGCGATCTGTTGAGTGATGTAATGGGACATATGGAAGAGGGTATGTTGTGGATCACCATGCAAACCCATCAGAACATTGTTGCCGTTTCCACGCTGAAGGATGCTGCCGCCGTCTTGATTGTCAATGGTGCTTCGCCGGATGAAGAAACATTGCAAAAGGGGAAGGACGAGGATATTCCTTTGTTGGGAACATCTCTTTCTGCTTTTGTTATCAGTGGAAAAGTGTATCAACTGTTACAGAACGGATGAACCTCTACCGGGCCGATCTGCATATTCATACCTGCCTTTCGCCTTGCGGAAGCCTGGATATGAGTCCCACGGTCATTGTCGAAACGGCACTTGCCCGCGGATTGGATATCATTGCCATAACCGATCATAACACGACCCTGCAATGTCCTGAAGTACAATCGTTGGGAGTCGAAGCCGGATTGACTGTCTTTGCCGGAGCCGAAGTCTGTACCCGTGAGGAAGCACATTGCATTGCCCTTTTCGGAAGTGATGAAGCCCGTGCCGTTTTCCAGCAATATCTGGAGAAACATCTACCGCCTGTTCCCAATGATCCCGACCGTTTCGGCGACCAGGTCTGGGTAAACCGTAAAGAAGAGATAATGGGAGAGACCCCGTACTTGTTGCTTTCCGCACTCGATCAGAACGTCAATCAGGTGGCTGCATTTGTAAAGGAACTGGGCGGTCTTTTTGTTGCTGCACATGTGGAACGGCCTTCTTTCAGCCTGATCAGCCAGTTGGGATTTATTGATCCGTCATTATCGCTGGATGCAATAGAATATACGGATGCTTCCCGTTTCGCCCGGCTTTTGTCGGAGCAGAAGTATTTATCGAACTACACATCCTATCCGGCTTCCGATGCCCATTATCCGGAACAAATCGGGACTAAGCCCTGTTTGATACGGGCTGCTGCACCTTTATTCGAAAACATCAGGATGGCTTACGCCAAAAGTCAGGAACATTTAGTCTTTTCCTCCGCATAATTAAAATAGGAAGATATACTATACATAAATGTAAGGTATATTCTACATATAAGTAAGGCTATACTTGCCAATATGTAAGGCATACCTTCCTTTTATAAAATAAAGGAGAAAAAAGTTTAATATTCAGCATATCAGGAAATAAATATCAGGATGAATACACTTACATTTCATATTACGGATATAGCATCAAACAGTGTTCGTGCCGGTGCGACTCGTATCTTATTGGATATTGCTATAAATGAGGAGAATACAACCATCCGTATTGCAGACAACGGTTGTGGAATGGATGCAGAGACGATTGCCCGGGTAACGGATCCGTTCTATACGACCCGTACGACCCGAAAGGTAGGTCTGGGAATCCCTTTCCTGATACAAAATGCGGAACAGACCGGAGGTTTTGTCAAGATAAGTTCCCAACCGGGGGCGAGGACGGAGGTTACAGCTTGTTTTATAACCGCTAATATTGATTGTCCTCCCTGGGGAGACCTTCCCGGAACAGTCGCCATGTTGATAAGCGGCAATCCGGAAATCAATGTCTGCTTTTCATATAAAAAGGGAGAACAGCTTTTTGAAGTGAGTACGGAAGAGTTGCTGGCTGTCTTTGAAGACATACCGCTAAGTCATCCGAAGGTAATACTTGCCATAAAGGAGATGATTGCAGAGAATCTGGCGTGATTCAACTATGCTTAGTCTTGCTCTTGTAGTAATTGTAACGCTCTATCACTTCACGCACATAATTGAATGTCTCCGAACCGCGGAGATATCCATGTTTGCAGACAGGGTCGTTATAATATTCGGGATCGCTTTTCAGGCGGATATACTCGGCAACGTTGTCTTCCCAGACGTTCGGGTTCTTTCCATACTTTTCGGCCAGGCGTTGAGCGTCATAGACATGTCCGATGCCGGCATTGTAAGAGGCTAATGTAAACTTTATCTTTTCCAGCGGGTCGGTAATCTCGGAAAAGCCCTGGCGGAATTTACGCAGGCAATCTACACCCGTACGGATTCCGATATCCGGGTCTTTGAGTTCGTGGGGAGTAACACCAAGTGCTTTTGCCGTGTTCGGCATAATGCCCATCAGACCTTCGGCCCCTGCCCAGGATACGACGGAAGGGTTGAAATGGGATTCCTGATAGGAAATGGAGGCAAGCAGCTGCCAATCCCATCCGATGTTTTTGGCATGCCGACGGAACAAATCGTCATAAGGAGAAATATGCCCGTTCTTTACCGGGGGAAGATCTGCCGTTAATGGTTGCTTACCTAGCTCGAAATAACGTTTCACTACTGCTCGATAGACGTGCGAGCCTGATTTATCCGATGCCCATGCATTGATAGCTTCGGCCAGTTGCGGACTGCTCTTACGCACCAGCCAGGAAGAACGCTGCATGAAGCTGATTTTCAGTGAGACATTGATATTCCAGAAATAGGTCTTGTTCAGACGAGCAATATTATCGTCACTGATGGTATAGGGGATTTCACCTTGCGAGACCATCGCTATCAGGTCTTCGGTTGTTACCGTGTCTTTCTTTATATCTTTTATATGGATGCCGCCACCTAATTCTTTATCCAGGTTTTTAAGGCGTTCGTAATACTTTGTATCAGGTTTCACATATACGTCTTTCCCGATTAGTTGGGTGACATCTTTAAGAATCGTATCGCCTTTGTTGGCACGCTGAACCAATACCTGGCTGGTAAACTCTTCCCGTCCGCAGTAGAGATAATTTTCTTTCAGGTTATTGCTTACCTGGATGGGATAGGCAATAACGTCGGCTTCTCCGGCTTCGAGCATTTCAATCAGGCGGGTGGCATTTTCGGCCACTTTGATATTCAGCTTCAGTCCTTCGGAACGGGCAAAGTCTTTTATCAGGTCGTATTCGTAACCCATCGGCTCCATCTTATACTGGAAATAAGACGTGGAACTGTAGAGTGTGACAGCTGTAATTTCGCCCTGTGCCTTCAACTGGGGGAGGTCCATAGACACAAAATCGTCTTCCTTCTGCTCTTGCTTCTTGCCGGAACAGCTACTCAAAAGCAAAGTGATACACAAAAGGGAGACGATTTTCCTATACATTATTATATATGTTACTTTTTCTTCTCTAATAAAACGACATTCTCCACATGATGTGTATGTGGGAACATATCGACCGGACGAACCTTCTTCACGTCGTACTTCACGCTAAGCAGGCTCAAATCGCGGGCCTGTGTTGCCGGGTTACAACTTACATAAACGATACGCTCCGGTTCGGCGAAAAGGATGGTGTTGATTACATCATCGTGCATGCCGGCACGTGGAGGATCAGTAATAATAACATCCGGACGGCCATGTTGGTTTATGAAATCTGCTGTCAGGATATCTTTCATGTCTCCGGCATAGAACAACGTATTGTCAATCTTATTCAAAGCCGAATTAACTTTAGCATCTTCGATTGCTTCCGGTACATATTCGATGCCGATTACTTTCTTAGCCTGGCGGGAAACGAAGTTGGCAATCGTTCCGGTACCGGTATAAAGGTCGTAAACCATTTCATTTCCGGTCAGTCCGGCAAACTCGCGGGCAATCTTATATAAGTTATAAGCCTGTTCGCTATTCGTCTGATAGAACGATTTAGGACCAACCTTGAACTGAAGGCCTTCCATCTCTTCAATGATATGATCTTTACCACGGAACACCAGGACTTCCTGGTCGGTGATCGTGTCGTTGCACTTTTCGTTTATGACATATAATAAGGAAGTGATTTCCGGGAATTGTTCTGCCACATGAGACAGCAGGGCTTCGCGGCGTTCCTTATCTTCATGGTAGAATACGACAACCACCATCAGGTCGCCCGTCGATGCCGTACGTATCATTAATGTACGGATAAAACCTTCCTGATTCCGCAGGTCGAAGAAAGGATATCCTTCGTGTGACAGGCAATATTCCTTGATGCAAAGGCGGATACGGTTGGAAAGATCATTCTGTAACCAACATTTGTGTATATCCAGCACTTTGTCGAACATACCGGGAATATGGAAACCGACCCCGTTCATGCAATCGAAAGTAGCTCCGGATTTTACTTCTTCTTCCGTCAGCCATTTCTTGTTGGAGAATGTGAATTCGAGTTTATTCCGGTAGAAGGTGGTGCGTTCGGAACCCAATATAGGCAAAATCTCTTCCATTTCTATCTTTCCGATGCGGGTGAGATTGTCTATGACCTGCTTGTGCTTGTATTTCAACTGCGCTTCGTAGGGCAGATGTTGCCATTTACAACCGCCGCAAACACCGAAATGTTCGCAAAAAGGAACGGCACGTTCCGGAGAATATTCGTGGAAGTACACTGCTTTACCTTCGGCATAACTGTTCTTTTTACGGGTGAGCTGGATGTCTACTACGTCGCCGGGAGCAACAAAAGGAACAAACACTACTTTCTCATTTACTCGTGCAATCGCTTTACCTTCAGCGGCTACGTCTGTAATTGTTACCTTTTCCAACAAGGGTAACTGCTTCTTATTTCTTGCCAATTTTATCTGAGTTTTAAATTTTTCCCACGCAAATGTACATATTTAGGTAATACGAATAATAAGGAATAGCTATAAAACACATAAAATTATTTAACTTTCCATATCCTTCATACTCTGAAATAGCATATATTTGCAGCATTGCAAAGTAGAGATAGCAAAACTGAAATCTAATAAACATAATACTGTCTGACATATGGAAAGAAAAAGAGTCTACACATTCGGAAATGGAAAAGCCGAAGGAAAAGCAGATATGAGAAATCTGCTGGGTGGTAAAGGTGCAAACCTTGCCGAAATGAATTTGATTGGAGTTCCGGTTCCTCCGGGATTCACTATCACAACAGAAGTTTGCTCGGAATATTATGAACTGGGCCAGGACAAAGTCGTAGAACTACTGAAGTCGGACGTTGAAAAAGCTATTGCTAATGTAGAAACGTTGATGAACTCCAAGTTCGGAGATGTAGAAAACCCGTTGTTGGTTTCTGTCCGTTCTGGAGCACGCGCTTCTATGCCGGGTATGATGGATACTATCCTGAACCTGGGATTGAACGACGAAGTAGTAGAAGGGTTGACACGTAAAACCGGTAACGCTCGTTTTGCATGGGACTCTTATCGCCGTTTTGTACAAATGTACGGTGATGTGGTTCTGGGTATGAAACCGACCAGCAAGGAAGACATCGACCCGTTCGAAGCAATCATCGAAGAGGTGAAAGAAGCCAAAGGGGTGAAGCTGGACAACGAACTGACTGTCGACGACTTAAAGACATTGGTTACAAAGTTCAAAGCCGCAGTAAAGAAACAAACAGGAAGCGACTTCCCGACTTGTGCTTACGAACAGTTGTGGGGTGCTGTCTGTGCCGTATTTAACTCATGGATGAACGAACGTGCTATCCTGTACCGCCAGATGGAAGGTATTCCGGCAGAGTGGGGAACAGCTGTAACTGTTCAGGCTATGGTATTCGGTAATATGGGTGAAACTTCCGCAACCGGTGTATGTTTCTCTCGTGACGCCGGTAACGGTGAAGACTTGTTCAACGGTGAATACCTGATTAATGCACAGGGTGAAGACGTTGTGGCCGGTATCCGTACTCCGCAGCAGATCACTAAAATCGGTTCACAGCGCTGGGCTGAACGCGCCGGTATTCCTGAAGAAGAAAGAGCTGCCAACTATCCTTCAATGGAAGAGGCTATGCCTGAGATCTATAAGGAACTGGATGCTTTGCAGACGAAACTGGAAAATCATTACCGCGACATGCAGGATATGGAATTTACCGTACAGGAAGGTAAACTGTGGTTCCTTCAGACTCGTAACGGTAAACGTACTGGTGCTGCTATGGTAAAGATTGCCATGGATTTGTTGCATCAGGGAATGATTGATGAAAAGACTGCCCTGGCACGTATCGAACCGAATAAACTGGATGAATTGCTTCACCCGGTATTTAATAAGGCTGCGCTGAAGAAGGCTAAAGTATTGGTAAAAGGTTTACCTGCATCTCCGGGTGCTGCTACCGGCCAGATTGTATTCTTTGCCGACGACGCTGCTGAATGGCATGCTGCCGGAAAACAGGTTGTTCTTGTGCGTATCGAAACATCGCCGGAGGACTTGGCCGGTATGGCTGTTGCCGAAGGTATCCTGACAGCTCGCGGAGGTATGACTTCTCATGCTGCCGTTGTTGCCCGTGGTATGGGTAAATGCTGTGTATCGGGAGCCGGTGGTTTGAATATCGATTACAAGAAAAAAACAATCGAAGTAGGAGGTATCACGCTGAAAGAAGGTGACTTCCTGTCTATCAACGGTTCTACCGGAGAAATCTTTGAAGGACAAATCGAAACGCAGGCAGCTGAATTGTCGGATGATTTCGCTGAATTAATGAAGTTGGCCGATAAATATACCAAACTTCAGGTTCGCACAAATGCAGATACTCCTCATGATGCGGAGATTGCCCGTGCATTCGGAGCAAGCGGTATCGGATTATGCCGTACGGAACACATGTTCTTCGAAGGCGAAAAGATCAAAGCAATGCGTGAAATGATCCTGGCGGAAGATGCCGAAGGACGTAAGAATGCATTGAAGAAGATTTTGCCTTATCAGCAAGCAGACTTCAAGGGTATCTTCAAGGCTATGCATGATCTGCCTGTTACCGTTCGTCTGCTCGATCCTCCTTTGCACGAATTTGTTCCTCACGATCAGAAAGGTCAGGAAGAAATGGCTGAAGCAATGGGTATTTCTGTAAAAGAAATTCAGCAGCGTGTTGAATCGCTTTGCGAACATAACCCGATGTTGGGCCACCGTGGTTGCCGTCTGGGTAATACATATCCTGAAATCACTGAAATGCAGACACGCGCTATTTTAGGTGCTGCGTTGGAATTGAAGAAAGAAGGTATTGTGGCTAAACCGGAAATTATGGTTCCGCTGACCGGTATTCTGTATGAATTTAAAGAACAGGAAAAGGTAATCCGTGCTGCTGCTGAAATGTTATTTGCCGAAGTAGGAGACCGTATCGACTTTAAAGTAGGTACAATGATCGAAATTCCTCGTGCAGCTTTGACAGCCGACCGTATCGCTTCTTCTGCTGAGTTCTTCTCATTCGGAACAAACGACTTGACTCAGATGACATTCGGTTATTCCCGTGACGACATCGCTTCCTTCCTGCCGATTTATCTGGAAAAGAAGATCCTGAAGGTAGACCCGTTCCAGGTATTAGACCAGAATGGAGTAGGTCAGCTGGTAAGAATGGCTACGGAAAAAGGACGTGCTATCCGTCCGGATCTGAAATGTGGTATCTGTGGTGAACATGGCGGTGAACCGTCTTCAGTTAAGTTCTGCCACAAAGTAGGTTTGAATTATGTATCATGTTCTCCGTTCCGTGTGCCTATTGCTCGTGTTGCCGCAGCACAGGCCGCTATTGAGGATTGATCTGAAAAAATAATAAATAATGTGATTAAGAAGGGTATTTTCTTTGAATATCCTTCTTAATTCGTTTTAAAATGTACGTATTATTGGTTATTTATTTCTTTATTTTCAAATAATAATTACTTTTGTACTAATGATTTTATATTATCCATTAATGTATAAAGAATTATATGGCACGTACAGTAAATTATTCAAAGAAGATTGGGAAAATTAAAGCTCAGTTGGATGAGCTAGTTAAGGACATTGAAAATGGTTCTAAGAAAGGAGAAGAAGTTGTAGAACAGAAAACAAAGACTAAGATTTCTGATATCGATTTCGAAACTGAGGACCTGGCTACCTTAATGAAAATTCAGACGCGTTTAGTGCGCGCAATTAATGCAAAAATGAAGAGTTAAATCGAATGTAGGTTTTATACCTTCGATAAAAGAGGGATATTCCATCCAATGGAGTATCTCTCTTTTTTTATTAAATGAGATCATATCCGCCACTCATTTGAACCAAAACTGGTTTTAAAATGTATTATATAGACGAATAATTATAAAATGGCTGGTTATGAAAACTAAATTACTCAAAACAACACAATTGCTGGTATTAATCTATGTGATTTTCTTCTTTGCCGGATGCTCCAAAAACACAATAATCCTGGAGGTCGGTGATGAGAATAAACCTTCGGGAGGAAATAATACGGAAGGATCTAACTTGGTGACTTTCAATGCTTCAATTGAAGGTCGTAATTTGATGACACGTGCAATGTCACCCATGAATCAGGGAATAAAAAGCAAAGTATTAGTATTCGAACCCTCTACCCAAAACGGGACAAAAGGAACTCCTTCGGCACAGGGATTATACATCACTTCTGCTCCCGGAGTATTAACCGGAGTGGATGGATATAAAATGTATCTGGGAAACGGTATTTTTGACTTTTATGCAGTATCGGATAATTTTTCTACTATACCGCCTAAATTCTCAGCAGGAAAATCAGAACCTTTATTCAATGGGATCGATTACCTTTGGTGGCATAATCCGAATCTGGATGTGGCAAGTTCACAGATTAATATACCGATTGTCTATTTGCATGCAGCGACACAAGTGGTTATTGAAATATCGGAAGGAGAAAGCATTCAGTTAAACAAATTAATTTCAGCAATGATCACTCCGCCGGAACCGGGAGCAAGCATGGATTTGGCAACGGGAACCATACCTCCGGCAACTACATTCGACAGACCGGACAAAATGGGTATAAATGGTTTTCTGGCTCAGTATATCATGCTCCCGCTGGAAACATCCGAACCGATGTCTTTGACTTTGGAGATAATGGCAAACGGAGAAAGTGCATCACGAATTTACACCGTTGATGTTCCTGTTCCCGACGGTGCATTAAAAGCCGGTAATTCATATTCTTATGTTTTTAGCAAAAATTTTCCGATAAAATAGGAGAATAAAATTCATCCCTTTTGATAACGGCGAACATTCTCGCCACAAGTTTTGCCCGTAAAGCATTGATAATGGTCAT
>NZ_JAMOKT010000052.1:0-53953 GCF_023656795.1 Parabacteroides caeci | reverse complement strand
GTACACTCGGCAATCCGTTTTGAACTCAAAGGAGACAGTCTCAGAAAAAATCATTAACTTTGTCGCATCAAAAGTGTCCCAGCCTCCTCCGGCGCACTGTCCCAGTCACCTCCGGTTTTTCCAAAAAAGTGCGTGTCAATATGGGACAAAAAGCAGAATGTAGTCTAGGTATTATGGATAGCCAGAGCGTACGCTGGGGCGATAATCGTTCTCTTAATGGTATTGATGGGAATAAGAAAATAAAAGGAGTCAAACGTCATGTAGTAGTGGATAAGAATGGTTTTCTATTGGCTGTCATGGTGACAATTGCCTGCGTACATGATAGTAAAGCGGCTTATTTATTAGCGAGATACCTTAGGGAGCTTTGTTGCAATATCAAAATCATATTAACCGATGCCGGTTATCGTGGGGAAATAGCGGACAAGATAAAAACTGCTTTTGGATATATCCTTGAAGTTGTGGTAAGTGGAGATAAGGTAAATGGATTCAAGCCAATTGGAAAAAGATGGATTGTGGAAAGGACATTTTCATGGTTTGACAACTATAGAAGACTCTGCCGAAACTATGAATGGACATTCGATTCGGCAGAGGAAATGGTGAAACTAGCATCTATTAGGATGCTATTGAATAAAATTTAAACAGGCTCTTAAAAAGACGACATTATTTTCTTGTTTAAAATATCCATAAGAGAATAAAGTCTCAATATGGGGATTATACCCAAGAAGATCAATCCTCATACTGTAATAAGTCTTATTTATCAATAAAAGAACAATCCTTATATTCACATCTGTCATTCTATTATTTCGTATTATATTGATATATCTCAACCCGGACACATCAGACAAGACATATTCATCATATATAATATTCTGAGAAGCATTCATACCATTAAATAAAATTAATATTATCACCAAACACTAGGCCCCTATGCTTTTATAGTATCTCACAGCTCCAAAAAACTTTTCAATACCAAATCTATTTGAAAACATGAATCACTATTTGTTCTAATAAACAATCCACTATTTTAATATTTTCACCATTCCTTTTTCATCATACATAAATTTTGCAACAGATATTTTTGTCTGTGTTTTATCAACCATAGACAAATTGCAATTAACATCTTTATCATTCAATACAAACATGTTATTTCCTTTTCTTTCTGTATAAAGGTAAAGACGTATGATTATTCAAAGAATCACAAAAAAATTATTCTTCATCAGTTGATCATATTGCAAACTAAAATCAATAGGAACAACAAATTTAACTATTACAGGCTTATACTTTTGCATGGCAGGAGTATCATATTTTATTAATCGAGCCACACGTAATGCATCCTGATCCAAATCCTCTCGTATTCCCCTAACAACAACATGATCAAACGTATTTCCCATCGTATCAATCATAAAAGAGATGAGAACTCGTCCTTCTATCGAACCACTCTTCACAAAGAACTGATAGTCAAGCGATTCATTACAAATACTTTGAGATCTCCTTCAAACAAAGGAGATCTAGATACATAAGTCACTAATTGCGCTTCCATATCATTTGAATATACAAAAGGAGCAACAACAAAAAATATTATAATTAGAGTTCTCATATTACCATCTTCTTGGAATTTTATACAACCAGTTTTTCTGAGGATATGAAGGACAATATCAAAAAAAATATTCTCATATTACTTATTTTACATATATCACAAACGAGTTACTTCTCAATACACCAAAAAGAGAAGATTTTTTTAGATATTTACGCTTAAATTCTACATCCCATTTAGGCCTAAAAAGATAACATAGATAAAACACATTTTCTCCTTTTAGAAAATATCTAGGATCAATAAATATAGAATACTTCGTTTCATATATTGCATTAGGAGAAAGGGGGTGTGTAAAATTTAAATCTATTTCACTATTTACTATATATGACTTATCATAATCTACACCAAAAGCTTTTCTCTGCTCCTTTTTCTCCAATACTAATCGGGCTATAGGATAAAATGTATACTTATTATTTGTAACATTTAAAAAAAAAGCATTTAATTGCAAAGAGTCTCCATATTGAACAGTATCTGTTACTGCAGAAATATTTAAACGTAAACAGTCTTCAATCCGCTGAGAATATACTTTACACAAATTTAACATAGAAACTAATATTAGAAATACAATTTTCACCATCTTCTCGGTATTTTATAAATTATATGCCAATGTTTTATTTCAAAATTAGTTATAGAATATCCATTTGGAGTAATTTGCGGCCCATAAAAACCAGCATTTGTTCCATAATCATTTATTCTATTTACTAAATCTTGCATACCATGTTTTGGATACAAACCTTGATTTTTATAATTATGCATATACACACTCCACTCTTCTGACCCTATTTCTATATTATCAAGTACACGATTTGCATATTTCCCCGATAATACATGACGAGAATGCATCCCCTCATGATCAGCTACAAATTTCAAATAATCATAATTCTTTTCGAAAGGAGCATCATGATAAAATATTTCTCCTGTTTGCACATTTGTTATTCCCGGATAATTTGCATTCTCGCCAAACAAAGGATTATTAGGATCATATTTCCCTTCAAACCCGAAATAATCAAGCGCATCCTGTTGCCAAACACCTCCTTCTGCCGTATATTTCCCTGCAGAAAAATCTTTAAACACACTTTGATTTGACTTGAATCCTTTTCCTTTAAACATATTCTTCATATTATCAGATGTTAATGTAGCAAATGATGCACCAGAAATACAACCCCATAATAGACCTTTTCCTACGCTTGTACCCCACAAAGCAGCATCTAAACTTCCAACTAATGCACCTTGGGCAGCTCCAAGACCTACATTTGCAGCAAAACTCATCCCTGCTCCGCCTATTGGTGCCATTAGCCCACCTACACCTCCTGTTATGGCACCTTTCCAAGCTCCATTCCAGAAATTCTGTCCCTGTATTGCACTTTTCACACCTCCACCAACTGCTCCTACCGCTGTACCTACAATCATTGCATCCAAAAAGATCCCAAATCCTGGTATCAAAGCCGTAAAAAGAAACTCTCCCGTTGGGTCTTTATACGATAACGGATTATTCATCGCATACGCATACCCATTATAAGCTTGCGTAAAATCCGGCACCTGGACAATGGGATCAGGGCTTAAGAAACGGCCTAACACAGGATCATACAAACGGGCATTCATATTGATCAACCCAAACATATCCAAATGTTCATGCCCTGTAAAACCTCGATCAAATTTCATCTCTGGCAGATCCGTATAATTATTCCAGTTCATAGCATCCCGTCTACGTCCCCAGGCATTAAAGTTCATACGTTGTACTTCATTACCCGAAGCATTCGTTATCAACCAGGGAGAACCCAAATGGTCAGTATGGAAATAATACATACCTGCATCAGATGCACCTTCCGTATAAACAGCTACTATTTCTCCACCAACGTAAATATAGTAATTTTTACGAGTTGTAGAACCTTTTTGGATTTCTTCATAAGGGCCGCTATAATATTTCGTGAATACAGTCGTGTTATTTTCTTTATATAGACTTTTTATTCGATAGTTTTCTGCTCCATAAGTTAGTGTATAAGTTTTACCTGACTCTGTTATCTCCACTGGTAGGCGAACACTATTATATGTGACAGATAAATTTGTTCTTGATAGTCCAAAACCATTACTTGGAGATAACCTACTGATAGCATGAGGATGATTTTCATCATAACTATATATTCCTGCATCCCATTTGTAGGTAATATTTCCGTTATCACTATATTCCACGTCTGTTATCACACGATTCAGATCATCATAGGTAAAATTATCTTCCAACGATTTAACCAAGTCCTTTCTATTCTTGATATTTCCACGAGAATCATTATTTTGATAAGCAATATCCAGCAAAGCCGTCGTCCCTTTTAAAGTACGAATGGATGTAGGTACACCGATTGTATTATATGCGAAACTTCCTTGCAAACCATTCCCTGATTTTATCGATAATGTCTGTCCTTTGGCATTTTCATCACTTTTCTGCCAGACAGTCGTAGCACTAGGCTGCCAGATTATTTTATAAAGGTCTCCATTGGCATATTCATATTTTATTGATTTAGAATTAGGATACGTCATTACTTCCAATTGACCTTTATTATTATAACTATATGAAAATTGGAACGATTTATTATCTATAGTCTCTGTTTTTGATTGTAATAGTCCATAATCGCCATACGTATATGCCGTTTTAATACCGCCACATGCGATTGAACTCACCTGTCCTTTATATTGGGAGTCATAACTATAAGTAAACGATTCTTGTCCTCTTTTATAAGTTTCCAGCAATCCATTATTGGCATATACAAATTCTTCGGTTTCACCTCTGGCATCCGTCTGCTTTTTTAAATTACCCCACCCGTCATATTCATAGGATATCGTTCCTGCATTCGGATCCTTCAATTCGGTTCTACGTCCTAACAAATCATATTTCATGGTAGAAGTAGTAGTACCGCAAGCCACTTTAACAGGATCTCCCGACGGGCCATACGTATAAGTTATTTTACCTCCCGGATCAGTTACTGATAGTAACTTTCCAGCCTTATCAGTCTCACGTACAATTGTGTACCCCTTCGTTCCATCATTAACCGTTGTTTGATTACCTGAATAGCTATAAGTAATTGTTCCTAAAGGAGTAATAACCTTGCTTATCCTACCATAATCATCGTACTGACTTGTATGATACTGTATGGAAGATGATGCACTCCCTGAAAAATGGGGCTCTGAAATTTTAATCGTACGACCTAATGCGTCATATTCCGTTGTTGTTAGAATTTCCTTATTTAAAAAGTTCTTGTGACTGGATTGTATTTCTCGTCCGGATGCATCATACCAAGTTTTTATCACTTGTCCGTCACCTGTTGTCTCTGTGCGTAGAACAACAGAGTTAGAAGGATTACCATTTGTCCAAGTCCAACTTATCGAAGCACTGTTTCCTGATGAAGAACTAAGTGTTTGTGTTTTGATTTTACCAAAGCCATCATAGCTATAAGTCGACTTATCTCCATTTATGTCTGTTCGAGAAGACAACAAGCCGGATACCGGTTCATAAATAAAAGATTCAACCTGTCCTAATACATCAGTATGAGTATTAATAAAACGCCCGTTTTCATAAGTATAAGATTCCTCACGGGAAATATTACCTACCGTTTTGTTTTTTGTTGCAACATTTCCATATTCATCATAGGTATAAGTAACCACCGATTTATAAGTAGACTGATTAGGCTCAACCGTTTGCGTATGCAACAACCCTGTTGTGCTGTAATAACTATAATCGACCGTATTTGTTTGCGAACTGTTATTAACCGTACTGACACTCACACTTCGTGTTAATAATCCGATAAGCCAGTCTGTCGTATTATTACTATATGTATTCGTTACTTTTTGTACATCTCCATTACCATACGTTGCAGTCTGAGTCAACAAATTCCCATAATCATCATAAGAATAATTTGTTGTTACTGTTTGAATAACCTTATTTGCAGTCGGTTCATAAGTTTGTTCCGTCACTGATGTAGGTTGATATACAAATGTCCCGTACGCATTTGAAGGCTTCGTTAAAGTATTTGTATAGTTTGATTGTGTCAATTTTCGGTTCGTCGGCGTATAGATTTTTTCTATACTTTTAATTGCCGCCTGATAATAAGTTTCTGAAAAACTCTGTGTAATCGTTGTTTTAACAGAAGTACTTAAATCATTCATTATTGTCTTTGTAAACCCCAGAAATCCACGTCCCCGTTTAAATACTTTTGCATTCTCGTAAGTATATGCAATACTGTTCGTCCCTCCAATACCATTACTTATACTAACCTCTGAAACCAATTTGAAGGGAGCTGTAAAAGACAAACTATCATACCCGGAAACAGTTGCACTCCCTCCTATTGGCGGAGTTTTTGTATATATGGAAGCATCCGACATTTTTTTATAGGAAATAGACGTCACATTTCCATGAGAATCTGTAGCCGATTTTAGTAAATTAGAAAACTCAGCATTCGGCATATACAATTGATACCCTTTCCAAGAATTAGGTGTGGATGTTACTAAAAATCCTAATTTGCCATCGCCTCTTGTGTCTAATGGGAAAAAGTTCCATTTGTCGGATCCGTATGTGTTTACACTCGTATACTCTTTAAAATTACGTCCGTTATCATATCCTATATAACAACGAAGGGCGCTCATATTGTCTGAAGTTTTATCAACAGCAAAAAAATCATCATTTCCGTCACCATTCAAATCACATACATAAATATCTTTAGAATAAGCATTAAATTTCTTGGGGAAAGAATAACTTTTAAATCCGGAACCGGTAGATAACAACGTTTGCCATTCACTCCATTCCATATCGTTCCAACCCGTCAGCAATAAATCGATTTTCCTGTCTCCGTTAAAATCGCCAAAACTTATTTTATGCTTTTTATTCGGAAAGGTTCCGGTACGGCTTCTATACAATGAACCGGCTCCGTTATTTTCCATATAGTCGTAACCATCGTCACGAAAATTAATCACTTCAGCCAAACCATCGCCATTAAAATCCCATACTTCCACCTGATCCCAATTCATCTCTGAAAGAATAGTACCCGTTTTAATTGTATTAAACGCAGTCAATGTCCCGTCAGAATAGCCGGACATACAAATTTTATAATCCACAGAGCCATTCTTCTCCTTATAATACACAAACAAGTCCATAGCACCATCCCCATTAAAGTCCGCTACACGAACTCCATGAGGACGTGATTCAGTTGTAATAGCAGGTACCGGCCCTGCCGTAAATCCATTCCCAGTACCATAATAAATGAAATAATTATAGTAAGTAACAGATGCCCTATTTTCGGATGTCTGATTTATTAACGTATCTGACAATGAAGCTAAAGGCAGATCGTTCCCGTTAAGAGATTTTGCAACAGTCTCCCGGCACGCCAGAAAGTCTGTAATACCATCTCCATTGTAATCACCGGGAACCGGCTCCTTATATCTTTCAGGAAGAGTTCCACTCCCCGAATAAGTGAGCTTATTTCCATCAGTATCCGCCAGAAACAATTTCCAGCCTGTCCAGTCGGCATCTTCCATCGGCGTTGCTAAAAGATCAGTTCTACCGTCACCATTATAATCTCCCAAAGATATATAGGCTTTATTGATGTAGTTCATGGCACTCGACGATTGATCGTATACCACCTGTTTGTGCTTAAAATCAGTATTTTTATACCAATTGAATACTATCGGTTTTAAAGTTTCATTATTCTGACCGGTAACTGTAATTTTTGACAAAAGATATGTAAAATCATTTCCGTCATAATTATAAGTCATGGTATATCTACGATAAAGCTCTGCTCCATAATAAATTCCAATTTCACTTAGCAGTTTAGTTTCCTCAAATTCACTTCCAGCTATATAGTTCAAGTTAACATCATAATTTCGACTCGTATAAGTAAACTTCACTGAACAATAAGGAACACGGTTCGTACTTCCCGTATAGCCTGTATAATCAATCTGCTTTAAACGGATTTCTCCGTTATCATCATTTTTTTCGTATGTATACGTATAATAATTCCCTCTACGATCTTTTACTTTATTGAGCATCCAAAATGCCACTTGATCTTTATGGGATCCTTGAGCATATAATTTGGAATCAGATGTATTACCATATTCCATAATCAAACCCTCTTTTGTCTTTACCTCAAAATAAGCAGAAGAAGTATTCGGTGATATAGTTTTTATTTGAGAGTAGGGATTCATTTCCGTTCGGTATTGATTCATCGACGCATCATACATTAAACGATTGCCGTCTAACATATATTTATCTGTATTATCGAACTTTATATCACTAATATAACCATTATGAAAAACAGTTGTATTGGCTCGCGTAATAGAAGATATAGCAGACAGTGAAAAACCCTTTCCCATAACACCATCTCCAGAAAAACTGTTATAGACAATGGAAATGTCTGGTTTTAATCCTGCCGTTCCAGAAGGAAGATCTACCGGTATATTATATGTCGCATTTCCAACCGGACCAATATCGAATGAACCGGATAAGTTCGATGTATTCTGAGCTATTACCTGTAAAGGTAAAACTATTAGTAACAATAAATAATATATGTATTTAGTCATCATTCTCGTTAATTAAATATCCGATTCAACAACACTCACTTGTCTCATTTCCCGATTACCGGATGCATCGTAAAAAAACTCAAATACGTATTGCAAATCTTCAGCCTTTATGTTTAAAATACTACCCAATTCTCCAACAAATAGACCATTCAATGTAACATCTCCAGGTGCAGAAAGTGTCAAGTTGCCACCATTTATAATTGTTACATTTTGTACAAACAAAGAATCACATCCCCAAACAGATATAACAGAAGAAACGTTCTTATCTTTAAATACACTGACACAACCATTTTTAACAACTGAAGAATGGTGGGATTGCGTATTTCTTACACTATCAACAACTGTTTGAAGCAAGATGTTATCCGTTGTTTTTTCCCCTTTGTTATCTTCCTTTGAAAAAATGGAGTCACAAACACCCCAAAAAAGAAAAAACGAGATACACAACTTCATGCATATGGACGACATATCTTTTCTTTTCATAAAAATCAATTTATAATTTTTTTCAGCGTATCCGCTTTTTGTCCGTCTACATATAATACATAGATAAACGTTCCCAAACCAATTTCGGACGGATTTATTTCTACAATATCATTTGGAGTTGTCAGGGTTATTTTCTTTAATATTCTTCCGGCAATGTCAAACACCTGTAAATAAGCATTGGAAAAAGCAGAAGGTAATATATAAGATACTGAGGTTCCGGCTCTGTTATATAATTTCGCACCTTCGACTACATTTATATTATTTGTAGAAGTTGAACGTAACATAGATTTGGTTCCTTCAGGTAAAAGGCTCCGCAGATTTTCTATCTCGTTTTGCTGATCTTGGATGGTTTGTTGCATTTCTTTAAGGCTTTCTACAATAAGAGGAATAAAACCTGTATAGTCAATAGACTTGATGCCATTTTCATCAGTCCGGACAAGTTCCGGTAAAACTTTTTCAACATCCTGTGCTAAAAAACCGATCCTCTTACGACTTGCTTCTTCTGCTTCTTTCCTTTCTATTTCACTTTGATAAAGTTTGCCCTGAATCTCCTTTTCCGTCAATGCGGCATTAGTTGATAAATCGGAATTGGTATTCTTTTGTGTAGACAGGTCTTGGGAAAATTTAGATCCATCCGGTTCACGATATTTATTAATTTCAGAAAGCTTATAATTATAGCTGACCCCATTTAATTGATCTATAATACCTAAAGTGTTTTGAAGTGACTCTACATTCTCTTTCAGACGGGCATCAGATGTGATATTGACTCCATTTACCCGAAGATTCGTATTAAAAACGAAGTTGGCATTGACTGAGGGATCATAAGAGGCTATAACCGTACTCGCTTGCCCATTTGAAGTCATATATATACCTTTTTTACCATGTAACCAAAGCTGGTCCGTATCACTTGTTCCGTATTCTCCTAAAAAGACATTCCAACCATTTGCGTCATATTGGCCAAAATCACCAAACGTCAGTTTTGAACCTGAACGCATATCTCCATAAGGTCCAAAAACTTGCATTGTCGTGACATTCTTAACATCTTCGTTTCCCTCTTTAAGAGTTCCAACCTGAACACGACCATTTTGTAATAATCTCAACTGAGCGTTTAAAGAGAAGCACAAACAAGTGATAAAAGCAATTAAGAGATAAGTCTTTTTCATTTCCGATGAGTTTAAAATTTTATTATAAAAATATGTTATATATCTTACTAAGTAAATATTTTATACTCTACATTTATCAAACCTGCCGTTATGGTTATCATATCCTATATTTCATGTAACAAAACGGATCAAAAAAACAAAGCGCGACGAACGCTATATTAGCTAATTCGCCACGCTTTGTTTTTTAGAATTCGTTATCCGCCTATTTTAAGAGATCACTTACACATCTCATTAATCACCGCAATCAACTCGCCGCCGATCTCTTCAGCTTCTTTCATTGTGTGAGCCTCGGAATAGATACGGATGATCGGTTCGGTATTACTTTTACGGAGGTGAACCCATTTGTCAGGGAAGTCGATCTTTACACCGTCGATATCAGTGATATCATACTGAGCAAATTTTTCTTTCACCTTAGCCAGGATTGCATCCACATTGATCTCCGGAGTCAGCTGTACTTTCTGCTTGGAGATAAAATACGGAGGATAGCTGGCACGTAATTCGCTTGTTTTCATTTTCTTCTTTGCCAGATGAGTCAGGAACAAGGCAATACCAACCAAGGCATCACGACCGTAATGGCTGGCCGGATAGATCACACCACCGTTACCTTCACCACCAATCACAGCGTTTGTCGCTTTCATCTTAGTAACAACGTTTACTTCACCTACCGCAGCTGCATTATATTCGCAACCATGAGCACGGGTTACATCACGTAACGCACGGCTTGAACTCAGGTTACTTACCGTATTACCCGGCGTATGACTCAATATATAATCGGCTACTGCCACCAATGTGTACTCTTCGCCAAACATTTCACCATCTTCGCAGATAATAGCCAAACGGTCTACGTCCGGATCGACAACAAAACCGACATCCGCTTTAGCATGTTTCATCAGGTCTGAAATCTCTGTCAGGTTTTCTGGAATAGGTTCCGGATTATGAGAGAAATTTCCGTGAGGAGCACAATGCAGTTTAAAGATTTCCTTCACACCCAAAGCATAAAGTAAATCCGGCAAAACAATACCACCCACTGAGTTTACAGCATCAATAGCCACCCGGAAGTTAGCCGCTTTAATCGCTTCTACGTCTACCAGGTCAAGATTAAGTACACTCTCGATATGTTTCTGTTTATATGTATCGTCAACGATCACTTTTCCCAAATGATCCACATCGGCAAATTCAAAACTTTCAGAAGCTGCAATATCCAAAACTTCAGCACCTTCGGCTGCATTCAGGAACTCTCCTTTTTCGTTCAACAACTTCAAGGCATTCCACTGTTTCGGATTATGGCTGGCAGTCAGGATAATACCACCGCAAGCACCTTCCATAGCAACGGCTAATTCAGTAGTCGGGGTTGTAGCCAGGTCGATATCGACCACATCAAATCCCATACCGGTAAGCGTACCCAAAACCACCTGTTTTACCATCGGGCCGGAGATACGGGCATCACGTCCTACTACGATTTTGTTTGTTGTAACTGTCGTGTTTTTTCTGATGAAGGTAGCATAAGCTGCCACAAACTTCACAATGGCTAACGGATTCAATCCGTCTTCCGGTGCTCCGCCTATTGTACCGCGAATACCGGAAATAGATTTAATTAGAGTCATAAGTATGTTAGATTATTTTTCGAATGTATATTTTACTTTACTAAAATAGACAGGCATATAGCTACTTTGGAAATAACTACCCATTCTCTTAAATGGAACGATCATTTTGACAGTGGCTCCCTCTCCTACATGGTATAAAGCTGTAGCCAACCCTTCGCCTACAAATAAATCCGGATCATAACTTCTGTTATCCCCCGAATAGACATTATAACCGAATATAAATTCTGTAGGGAATCCCCAAATATTATTATATCTGGAAGATAAATTATCAACCAACATTTGTGCAGTATCCGTATCCATGATGTTATTAGCTATGAAACGACATAAAACACGGGTCGTACCCAACGTTGCCCGATTTCCATTACCTGAGTCAATCACATTCAGATACACATCATTATCCAACTTCACAAATTCATTTTCCTTAAAAACACCATCTGACGGATAGTGCTTAAGAATCTTAAATCCTTCACGATCAATCAACCGATCAATCGCTTTCCTCTCGTCCTTCAAGTGCTCAGTGTACGACTTCGTCTTATCGCATGACACCACCATCAGGGCTGCACACAAAATCATCAGGATACAAAAACCTTTCTTCATCTGTTATTCTTTAATGTATAAATGAGCGACAAATGTAAATAATATCTGCCATATCTCAGGCAAGTTTCTCTATTTCTTCTGTTTTATTAGGATTAAATTCTTTTAATCCCTTCTCAAACGTAGCTACGGCATCCTCCAAAGAGCCGAAAAACTCTCCCCCCGACGCATTTTTATGACCACCGCCATTAAAATACTGACAAGCAAACTGATTGCAAGGGAAATCACCTACCGAGCGGAGGGATACTTTAATGTAATCCCTATCTTCACGGATAAAGACACTAAAAGTAACTCCTTCGATGCTCAACGGCATATTGACAAAACCTTCCGTATCACCTGTTTTGTAATGGAACCGGTCCAGTTCCTCCTTTGAAAGAGTTATCAAAGCCGCATGATGTTCCGGATAAATCTTCATCTTTTCATACAAGACATATCCCTGCATCCGTAACCGAGATTCGGAATATACCTGGAATACTTTACGATATATCAGATCTTTGTCTATACCTTTCTTTATCAACTCACTGACAATCGTGTAAATCTCCGGTTTATTGGAGTTATAGGTAAAAGAACCCGTATCCGTCATCATTCCGGTATAAATACATGCCGCCGCCTCTTTACTCATTAGGTCGAACATCCCCATACGACAGATAAAACGGAAAATCATCTCACTCGTTGATGACATTTCCGGATACGACATTGTTACGCGACAAAAGTCAGCCGGATTCAGATGATGATCGATCATCACCTTACGCCCTTCCGATGCAATAACCGCAGGCGCCAGTTTCTCTATGCGTTTGGGTTCATTAAAATCCAGACAGAAGATCACATCTGCATCATGGATCAGCTGTTCCGCAAAATCAGGATACTTTTCATGTATCACAATATCTTTCGCCCCCGGCATCCATCTGTAAAATGACGGAAATTCATTCGGGACAATAACCGTTACATTGTCTTTACCGTAAGTAGTAAGGAAATGGTATAACCCCAAAGAAGAACCGAGAGCGTCACCATCAGGAGTAACGTGGGTTACAATAACAAAACTTTCGCCTTTCTCTACGTATTTCTTGGCTTTCTGAATTTTCTCTTCGTGAATGATTTTTGTAATCATATATTATCGTTGTTTACAGTGACAAAGGTACTACTTTTTTACGTTCTATGCAGTAAAAAAACGTTCAATAAGCAAATCAAACAATATAAATAACAATAGAAGCAAGCCGGCAAAAAGGACTCCCGGACGCCTGGTCTTCGTAAATAACAAGAAGGAAAGAATGGAACCATACCCCAATATGGTCAATAGTAAATCGATACGCCCATAAAAGACCGCCTCCTCTACACGGCTAAAAGCATCGACAATCCAAAACAATGTATGCGTTAGCTTTTCTACGAATAATTGTAATAATCCGTAACCCGGAATGCCTACAGGAAGCAATAACCAGATCAGTCCGGCCGGAATAAGAAAGGTAGCCAGGAACGTCAAAGGTAAATTGGTACACAGGAAAACTAACGAGAACTGCCGGAAATAATACAAACACAGCAAGGTTGTCCCAGCTTGGGCAGCCAATGTTACCGTGATCCATCCCCAGGGTATCGCAATAACAGGATTCCTCACTACGATAAGATTTTGCAGACGAGGTTGCAGATATAAAATAGACAATACAGCCAGATAACTCAGTTGAAAACCAATATCAAACAGATATAACGGATTGAACACCAACATACAGAAAGCCGCAGCAGCCAACGTATTATAACCGTCAGTCATCCGCCTGAGTACCCTCCCCGTGAGATAAAGCGTCAGCATCAAACCGGCACGTACAGCCGATGCTGCCAGTCCGGTAATAACCACGAAACTCCAAAGCAGACAAAGCATCAACAGGTATCTCAGCCAACTGTAAAAACTATTCTTTGGCAAAAAAGAAAACAGCAAAGAAAGGAATCCGCAAACAACAGCCACATGAAAACCGCTTACAGCCAGTAGATGTGCTACTCCCGTAACAGAAAAACGTTTCCTCACCTCGCGATCCATCTCTTTACGATAGCCGAGGGTAATAGTGGCCAACACAGACTTTTCCTCTTTCGACAAATTCAGTCGCTCAAAAGGCTCCAACAAACGTTCCTGTCCTTTCCCGCCCAGTTCCATTAAAAGCGATGTTTCACTGCTATCTCCCCTCTCCTGCCAATAAGCTGTCCGTTGTATGGAAAGACTAAGTAATAAAGACAGAAACACTGCGCCCCAAACCCAGCGCAATTCATAATTGCCACCTCCGGACTCTACCTTCGGAACCAGATAAGAAAGTGCCACAATCAATAATGAAATGATAATCAACAATAGCGAGACAACGCTGCAATCGAAGAAGGCCTGCAACAAGATTCCGGTTATCCATATGAAAAGCGGCCTGATAAACGGCCGCTTTTGTATTTCTTTTATTATCATACAAAGGTCGGTTTTGGTTGGTTATCTATCTTCTCTACATTTCTTTCAATTCTTTTATCGTTCGTATCGGATCAGGAGAACTGAAAACAAAGCTACCGGCAACCAGCACATCGGCACCGGCTTCCAGCAAACGCTTCCCGGTTTCCAGATTCACACCACCGTCCACTTCTATTAAGGTATCCAACCCTTTTGCCCGGATCATTTCTTTTAAACGGGCCGTTTTATTGACCGAATGTTCAATAAAACGTTGTCCGCCGAAACCGGGATTGACCGACATCAACAATACCATATCAAGGTCCTGGATAATATCTTCCAGCAGGCTGATCGGCGTATGCGGATTTAAGGTAACGCCCGCCTTCATACCGGCTTCCTTTATCGCACCGATGGTACGATGCAAATGGGTACAAGCCTCATAATGAACATTCATCATATAAGCGCCAGCCTCAGCAACCTCTTTGACAAACTTCTGAGGTTCGACGATCATCAGATGCACATCCATCGGCTTCTTCAGGATGGGCTTTACCGCATCCAGCACCGGAAAACCGAATGAGATATTCGGAACGAAAACACCATCCATAATATCCATATGCAACCAGTCCGCCTCACTGTTATTTATCATTTCGACCTCTTTTTGCAGGTTCAGAAAATCGGCAGCCAGCAAAGAAGGAGCAATCTTATGTTTCATAATTTCAAGTCTTTTGTGCAAAGGTACAAAAAAAAGAAAGAGAACACTGCGCAAGTGTCCTCTTTCCTTCAATTTCTTAGTTCATCACATAACCACCGAATTCCGGTTGCAGCGCAGGTTCCACATGGTAACTCCGTGCAAACTGAGACAGGAAATCAAGCGTTTGTCTGCTTGGTGTACTCTTCTTCTCGTTCCGGTTCTTTTTAGTCTTATCCTTCAATCCATCCATACATTGAGTAGAAAATCTCTTCATAGGCATCCCCTTTTTAATCGTTTGATAATAAAACGGGAGAATTTTCTACTTATTATATGAACCGAAGAATATTTTTATCTGATTATGCCATAGACAACTCAATACGGTTCTCATCTGCCATACGGCGCATGTTCAGGATAGCATAACGCATACGTCCCAAAGCCGTATTAATGCTGACACCGGTGATATCGGCAATTTCTTTAAAGCTCAGATCCTGATAATAACGCATTTCCAGTACTTCACGCTGGCTGTCGGGTAAATGTTTCACCAACTTCTTCACATCCGACAAAACCTGGTGGCGCACGATGTTATCTTCAATCGTTCCGTCACAAAGTTTAATATTATTGAACAGATCCACTTCTACCTCATCGTTGGACACAGTATTCTCACTGCGTTCCTGACGGAAGTTATCAATGATCAGATTATGTGCAATACGTGTAATCCAGGCTTTAAACTTACCGTTTTCGGTATAACGGCCCTGTTTAATAGTCATGATCACCTTAACAAAAGTCTCCTGAAAGATATCTTCTGTTAACTCTTTATTGCGGACTATAAAGTAAATGTAGGAATGGATACTGCTCTTATGACGGTTCAACAACACATCAAACGCAGTATTATCACCTTGCGCATAAAGGACGACCAGTTCTTCGTCGGTCATCGATTTTAAAGTCTTCATTACTTCTATGTTTTATAGTTTCTTTGAGTAATGTTTATGCTATAGGCAATGAGGTTTTAAATGTTAGACAATTTTGTTTTCGAAAACAAAAGAACAAAAAGTATTTTAAACAGACAAATATTTCTGTTATTTTTATACAAAAATGTCCCCTGCCTGTACGTTTTATGTACAAACAGGGGACATTTGGTAACAAACTATATTTTTAGAACTTATACCCCAAAGTTAAAGCAACCTGCGTTGTTTTTGTCTTTAATGAGGCTGGATCGGATTTAACAACTACCCCCTTATCCAGCAACTCTTCAAGCTTACTAACCCCTGCCTGGTAAGTACTAGAAAAAGCATAGGCATCTTCTTTATACACCCGATAAACGCAAGCCAGGTCCATGTAGAAATTAGGAGTAAAACGATAGCCTAAACCGATAGAATAGGAATTGGTTCCTTTATCTACTGTATAATTAGGGATGGTACCAGCAACACCTACTGCCTGAGTATAAAACTCTCCCTTTTCATTTAACGGAGGAATTCCATCTTTTAAATGATCTTTCATCGGAGAAGTCTTCCATAAAGCTCCAGCACGAACAGAGAACTGAGGAGTCACCTTATATTCTGCACCTACTTTTAAAGTTCCTGACATTCCAAAATCTTTTTTGATATCATTGGTTGCAGACAAATCAAATCCATCCAAATCACTTAAATTCATCCTCTTGTAATTTGTCAACTCATAGTCTGCACTTATCAGAAAGTTTTTACCTACACCTGCGACACTGAATATCCAACGGTCAGGAGTACGAAAATGATAATCTCCCGCTTGATAATCCGGAGTATTTTGCACATTCATCTCCACATCATTTATAACAGCTTGCGCCGAACCATGAAAATAATCCGTCAATTTATACCAGGTAGGAGAATTATAAGCAACCCCCACCCTCAGGAAATCTACCGGACGTACTATTGCTCCGATATTAAAAGCATAGCCGGTACCGTCAGTCGACAATCCATTATCCAACCATAATAAATCTTTCTGAGTAAAATCTTCCTGATATTTTGTAGTAAGATTATAATCCATATCAGTTATGGCCACAGTAGCTCCCAAAAAGAAACGATCAGAGATATTAGTTGCAAATGAAATATTATATTGGCCGATCGACCCTTTCTCATTCACAATCAAATCCACATTTTGTGGACTGTAAGGAGCCCATTCGCCTGATTCTTGTACTCCACCAAAAGCAGACCGATACACTCCGTCCCCAGCCGGATCAATAATATTTGCATTATATCCCAATACAGGCAACCAAGGCATCCCACTATTAGGATTATATGGATCATAACCCGTATTTTTCGAATAAGTCAAATCTTTTTCCGAATACCCGAATGCGAGATCCGCTATATAATCAGCCACCGAAAAAGGCTGCGATCCATTCATCCTGTAAGAACGGTTGAAACTCTTCACCCGATTATAAGAAATCCCGATATTCCATCCAACTATTCCTTCATCATTACCCGTCGGGAAATAACCGACATAAGCTATATTATCAAAGTTGAATCTTGTCTTGTTCTTATCAACCTTCGAGCCGTTCCAGTCCGTGCTCGCTTTAATAGAGGAAAGACTTACCGTAGTCACCACTTCCGAACTACGATATATCCCCAACCCTGCCGGATTAGTAGACATAGACGATATATCACCACCTAATGCACCAAAAGCTCCGCTCATACCTAAATAACGGGCAGTTCCGTTCAAATCAGTCTGAGACATTTTGTACGCATCCATTTCACCCTGTGCATATGCAATACCACCGGCTAGAAAAAATGCCGATATAAATAAGCACGTTATTCTTTTCATCGTTTCTGTTATTTTTCTAATACATTAATACATAAGGGCACAAGTACGAATACCGGCCCTTATACTAAATATTATCTCATTTCATTTATCTACGTCCACCGGATGAACGTCCGCCGCCACCGCCACTTGAACGGCTACTGCTTCCGCCACCACTACTGTAGGAACCGGAACTGCGACTACTACTGCTGCTTCTTGACGGTGCAGAATAGGTACTCTGACTTCTGGTTGTAGCAGGACTACTACTATTATAACGCGGAGAACTGCTTCTGGTTGTTGGCGAAGACTGTATTCCCGAAGAACGAGACGACGAACTTCCTATACCACTTGAACTACTACGAGTGGAAGGACGTGTACGAACTGTTGCTTCCGACTGTACCCGGTTCGAAGTTGTTCCCCGGCTTGAACGGATGCTGCTTGCTGCTCCTCTAGTTGAAGATGAAGATGTGGAAGGACGCGAATAACGATCCGAACTCGTTCTGTTGGAACTTGTACGACTACTTTCACTTCTCAAAGATGTTGCACGGTTGGAACTTCTATAAGACGACGACCTGCTTGAACCGGAACTGTAGCGATTGGAAGATGCTCTTCCTGCTGTATAGCGGCTTGACGTCGAACGTCCTGATGATCTGTAATTGTACGGACTGGAATAATAATGGTGGTGATGGTGTCCCCAATAACCTCCATAATATCCGCCATAATAACCACCCCAGTAACCCGGGCCGTAATAGCTCCATGACGGACCGTACCAAGGACTGCTCCAACCGGCGTAGAAGCCACCCCAGCCCCAACCGAATCCCCAACGGGGACCATACCAGGAAGAGTACCAGGGATTGTAACTATAATACCAGGGATCATACCAACCGGAATACCACGGAGAGTATCCCCAACTATTACCCATGTTTATATTTACATTCACATTGGTATTACCGTCCGAGTAATCGGTATCATAACCATAACTGTAATATCCGTCACTCAGATACAGATCGACTTGGTCTGCACCGGCAATCGTGATCTTACTCGGTGAATGATAACGTACGATACGTTCGGTATATTCATTATCCGAACGGCGTTCCGCTTTCTTCGTAACTTTCTGATTATCATCAGGTAACTCTTCGATATAAGTACCGTCCGCTTCGTCCAGATCCTCATCATAAGGTTCCTCAACGTCAACAGATGTATATCGACGATTATATTCATCCACATCTCTATCTTTATCAAACGCCGGATGTGAATCCGAAGCCGATGCCAATACAATTGCAGATGAAGACTCCGTTGCTTTTTCTTTTTTGGGCTGTATAACCTTCTCTTCTGTTTTTTCTTTCTTTTTTTCTTTACTTGAAGAGAAATACACATCATCAAAGAACTCCTCCTGGGCTGCGGCACTGAAGCCGACCAGAAGCATCACCACTAAAGATGTTAATTTCATGGGTTTCATATTCGTTTCTCCTCTACATTAATATATTTATTCTACTGTTTAGACTACATATCCGTTGCCGGGTTTAAGATCATATCCTTAAATAAGAATAAAAACTACGCATTCTATTTACAAATATAACGCGTTCCCAATAAGTTACAAGCGTTTATATATACTTTAACTATAAAAAACAACTTATTCTGAAACAATGCTACAAAATAGGAATCACAGACAACAAGAAATAACCATTCTGTATAAAAGCACATGGTTTATATACTTAAGTAGATGCAACAAAAGACACAAACGCTGCAAAACCAATTCCGAATCAATGATAAAAACACATCCTTGGTAAAATCTGTTTCATAGTAATGGAACAGTTGTTTCATTATATAGAAACACTTGTTTCTTTATGATGAAACAGTATCGTAAATACATTCGGGGAACTATTAAAATGAATTGGTCTCTTTTGTTATATGTTCAAAGATAAATCGTATATTTGTCCTTTGGTTTAAAACCTTGTAAACTGTATATTAACAAGATTAATTCTATTTGTAAATGGGAAGAGTATTAGTTATTGGTGCAGGGGGCGTAAGCACCGTTGCTGTTAAAAAGATCGCGATGAATGCTGATGTTTTTACCGATATCATGGTGGCCAGCCGCACGAAAAGCAAGTGCGACAAGATTGCTGCCGACATTAAAAATGTAAAGGTGAAGACAGCACAGGTCAATGCGGATAACGTGGACGAGCTCGTTGCATTGTTTAATGACTTTAAGCCCGAGTTGGTCGTCAACCTGGCTCTACCTTATCAGGACCTCTCCATCATGGATGCCTGCCTGGCTTACGGTGTCAGCTATCTCGACACTGCCAACTACGAACCGCTGGACGAGGCAAAATATGAATATAGCTGGCAATGGGCCTATAAAGACCGTTTCGAAAAAGCGGGTCTGACGGCTATCCTGGGATGCGGATTCGATCCGGGTGTAACGGGAGTATATACAGCTTATGCAGCGAAACATCATTTCGATGAAATCCAGTATCTGGATATCGTCGACTGCAACGCCGGCGACCATCACAAGGCATTCGCTACGAACTTTAACCCGGAAATCAATATCCGTGAAATTACTCAGCGTGGTAAATACTATGAAGACGGAGAATGGAAGGATACTGACCCGTTATCGGTACATAAGCCGTTGAACTACCCGAATGTAGGTCCTCGTGAATCATACCTGATGTACCATGAAGAGCTGGAAAGTCTGACAAAGAACTTCCCGACGATCAAGCGTGCCCGTTTCTGGATGACTTTCGGACAGGAATACCTGACTCATTTACGGGTGATACAGAATATCGGTATGTCACGTATCGATCCGGTCATGTACAACGGACAGGAAATCGTCCCGATCCAGTTCCTGAAAGCCGTATTGCCTAATCCGGGCGATCTGGGCGAGAATTACACGGGAGAAACATCGATCGGTTGCCGTATCCGCGGTATCAAAGATGGCAAAGAACAAACTTACTATGTATATAATAACTGTAGCCACGAAGCAGCTTACAAAGAAACAGGCGCTCAGGGTGTAAGTTATACCACCGGCGTTCCGGCGATGATCGGTGCCAAATTATTTATGCAGGGAGTTTGGAAGAAGCCGGGTGTATGGAATGTGGAAGAATTCAATCCCGATCCGTTCATGAAAGAGTTGAACGAACAAGGACTGCCCTGGCATGAAATGTTTAATGTAGATTTGGAATTATAATATGGCATTACAAGTAGGAGACAAAGCACCCGACGTATTGGGGCTTGATCAGAACGGAAATGAAATAAGACTCAGCGATTTTAAAGGTAAGAAGTTAGCACTTTACTTCTACCCGAAAGACAACACCAGCGGTTGCACGGCAGAAGCCTGTAGCCTGCGTGACAGCTACAAGGAATTACAGGCAGCCGGTTACGAAGTGGTCGGGGTTAGTAAAGACAGCGCAAAATCCCATCAGGGATTCATCGCCAAACAGGAACTGCCTTTCAACCTGATCGCTGACACGGACACAGCCCTGCAACAAGCTTTTGGCGTATGGGCAGAAAAGAAACTGTACGGACGTTCATACATGGGGACTCTCCGTACCACCTTTATTATCAACGAAGATGGTATCATCGAGAAGATAATCGGTCCGAAAGAGGTGAAAACAAAAGACCATGCTAATCAAATCCTTAATTCATAAAAAGGGATGGCAAAAGAAGACAATTTATTTGAAGCGGGAAAAACCCCGGAAGGAAAGCCGGCTGTTAATGCCGACAAGTTAAAAGCGTTGCGCGCCGCAATGGATAAGATTGAGAAGAACTACGGAAAGGGTTCTATCATGAAACTGGGCGACGAAAGCATTGAAAGTATCGAAGTTATTCCAACAGGTTCCATCGCCCTGAACGCAGCTTTAGGCGTAGGCGGTTACCCGAAAGGACGTGTAATCGAGATATACGGTCCGGAATCATCCGGTAAGACAACGCTGGCAATCCATGCTATTGCCGAAGCACAGAAAGCCGGTGGTATTGCTGCATTTATCGATGCAGAACATGCCTTCGACCGTTTCTATGCGGAAAAACTGGGTGTCGATGTAGAAAACTTATGGATCTCTCAACCGGATAACGGTGAACAGGCTTTGGAAATCGCCGAACAGCTGATCCGTTCTTCTGCGGTAGATATCATCGTTATCGACTCTGTGGCAGCATTGACTCCGAAGGCTGAAATCGAAGGCGATATGGGTGACAGCAAGATGGGTTTGCAAGCTCGTCTGATGTCTCAGGCATTGCGTAAGCTGACCGGAGCGATCAACAAGACCAATACGACTTGTATCTTTATCAACCAGTTGCGTGACAAGATCGGTGTCATGTTCGGTAACCCGGAAACAACAACCGGTGGTAACGCATTGAAGTTCTACGCATCAGTTCGTCTGGATATCCGCAAGATCGGAACATTGAAAGATGGTGACGAAATGAAAGGTAACCAGGTACGTGTGAAAGTTGTAAAGAACAAGGTTGCACCTCCTTTCCGCAAAGCTGAGTTCGACATCATGTTCGGCGAAGGTATTTCCAAGGCTGGCGAGATCGTAGACTTGGGTGCGGAGCTGAATATTATCAAGAAAAGCGGTTCCTGGTATAGTTACAACGACACAAAACTGGGACAGGGACGCGATGCTGCCAAACAATGCATCAGCGATAACCCCGAACTGGCAGAAGAGCTATCCGGATTGATATTCGAAGCATTGAAAGGGTAACCCAAGTAATAGTTGACAAGTGACGGTTGACAGTTTAATATATAATTATAGAATATGCTACATACTGAAAAGAATAACATATCAGATTTACAAACACATTCTAATTCAGAAAACTGTCAACTGTCAACTGTAAACTATAAACTAAACAAAGACAAATACCGCCTGTTATGCAATACAGAAAACAGCTTTCCTCTTTTTTCACGTGATTGGTGGCTGGATGCCGCCTGTGGCGAAACCAAATGGGAAGTTTTGCTAACAGAAGAAAAAGGGAAAATACTAGCAGCTTTACCGGTATATATTCCTCACCGAGGAGTCATATCAATGCCACCTTACACCCAGACAATGGGCCCCTGGTTTGCTCCAGAATCCAAAGATACCAAATACACCAGGACTTTAGGAAAACGGCAAGCAATATGCAAAGAGTTTACGGATGCGTTAAAATCCTATCCGCATTTCCTCCAAAATTTCAATTATGGGATAACGGACTGGTTGCCTTTTTACTGGGAAGGTTACAAACAGACAACCCGTTATACGTACCTGCTGAACAATATACGGGACGAGCGTGCACTTTGGGAGAACATGAGTCCCAATATCCGCCGGAACATTACAAAAGCAAAAGAGAAATTTCTCATCACAATCAGGAAAGGGATTTCTATTGAAGATTTTCTGAAAATACAATCCATGACGTTTAAACGTCAACATCTCTCCACTCCTAAAAGACAGGACGTATTAATAAAATTGATCACCGCCTGCCGTCAACGTAACCAAGGCGACTTATGGGGAGCCTACGACGAGAAAGGGAAATTACATGCAGTGGCATTTATTGCCTGGCAGGAAAGTTCGGCTTATTATCTGGCCGGAGGCGGCGACCCGGCATTAAGGGCATCAGGGGCGCATAGCTTACTTCTTTGGGAATGTATCCGCCACGTTTCCCAATACACACCAATATTCGACTTTGAAGGTTCTATGATTCCGGGAGTAGAACGTTTTTTCCGTGAATTCGGAGCAATTCAAACGCCTTACTTCACAATAACCAGAGGAAATCTCAGTTTATTATATAGAGCTTGGTTAAAGATAAAAGAACGGATATGAATAATCACGCTATACATTATATAATACGTTTCCTTCTTGGGGAAGATATTTCCGAAGAGATTGTGGCTGCCATCGGATATACGAACAATAGCAAACATTATGACCGTTACAGTATTGTGATCATTCCATCCGGTTTTTTCACCAATCATATATATGGAACGGCATCTTCGCTTCCGGAATTACCGCTTCAAGAAATAGAAGGAACTCCCTTGCTATTCGGTTCTCCCCTTGTAGAACAGATAGGCGACACGTTGGTTATTCATGCGGATATTATTGCCAGTACCTACTTTCTCATCACTCGCTATGAGGAAATCATCCAACGAAATGTAAGGGATGAGCACGGACGTTTTCCGGGAAAGAATTCTTTACCTTACCGGGCAGGATTTCTCCATCGTCCGATCGTTGATGAATACCGTATACTTTTGCGTAAATGGTTACGGCAATATGGACTCCGCATACCGGAAATTCCAAAAGAGATACAACATATCTATCTGACACACGATTTGGACTCTCCTACTCTTTACCGGACATGGAAAGGGGTTATCCGTTCCATCCGGGATAAAAGGGGGATCATCCAGTCTATCCAAGGAAAATGCGGACCAGTAGAAAACGATCCGTATTATACATTTCCCTGGATATTCGAACAAAATAACTTGTTACGGGAACAAACGGGCAAAGATATCTGCCGGGCAATCCTTTTTGTTCGCAGTGGAGGCAAATGCAAACAGGATAAGCCCCATTATAGCCTACGCAATACAGATATATCTCAACTGATACAGTCTGCATTATCCAATGATATGACAATCGGCCTGCACAGCAGCTACCAGGCAGGTATAGCTCCTACCCTCATCAAAAAAGAAAAAACATGGCTGGAAAAGAATGTAGAGAGAAGTATACGCTTTAACCGCCATCATTTCCTTGCCAGCCGTGAACCGGAAGATATGACACACCTGGAGGCGGCCGGCATAACAGATGACTTCACCATGGGTTATGCAGATGTTGCCGGATTCAGGTTAGGGACTAGTTATCCGGTACACTGGATCAATCCGGTCACCCGTCGCTTATCCTCTATCTTATTGCATCCGCTGACAATTATGGATTGCACTTTGGAAGAAAAAAAATATATGGGATTAAATTATGAGGAGGCATTAGCATATAGCCTGAATCTTATCGAACAGGTAAAAAATACAGGCGGGGAATTGACTCTCTTATGGCATAATACCAGTGCACAGGAAAATACAGACAGTTATTTACGCAAACTTTACAGCCATTTATTAAACGAACTTGCAAAAAAATGAAAATTGTTACTATTGTCGGAGCCAGGCCTCAATTTGTAAAGGCGGCCATGGTAAGCCGGGCGATTCTGGAATACAACAAAAATAATGAGAGACTGATTGAAGAACTACTTCTTCATACGGGACAGCATTATGATGCAAATATGAGCGATATCTTTTTCAACAGTATGAGTATCCCTCAACCCGTCTGGCAACTGCAATGTGGAAACGGAACACATGGAGAGATGACCGGCCGTATGCTGATTGAAATTGAAAAAATATTACTCGACACCCGGCCTGATTACGTATTGGTCTACGGTGATACCAACTCGACACTGGCTGGAGCACTAGCCGCATCCAAACTACATATACCGGTAGTTCATGTTGAAGCCGGCCTTCGCAGCTTTAACAAACAAATGCCGGAAGAGATCAACCGTATCCTGACCGATCATATAGCGACCTTACTATGTTGTCCGACTTTCGCCGCCATCAAACATCTGGCAAATGAAGGAATACAACAGGGAGTCCATCATGTCGGGGATGTAATGTATGATGCCGCATTGATTTTTGGTAAACTGGCAGACAGTTCTTCCCAAATCATGCATCAATTGAATCTCAACAGTAGGCAATTCAGGCTTTGTACAGTTCACAGGGCAGAGAATACAGATAACCGGGAACGGATAATGGGAATTATCAGTGCTATAAAAGAAATATCAACTTCTTCTTTTCCGACCGTTTTGCCACTTCATCCCCGCACTCGAAATTGTCTGGAAAAATATGGGATGATACAATCACTTGAAAACCGGGAAGGAATACATATCATTCCGCCGGTAAGCTTCCTCGATATGGTTATGCTGGAAAAACATGCGGCAACCATTTTGACGGATTCAGGTGGCGTACAGAAAGAAGCATATTTTCATCATACCCCTTGTATTACACTACGGGATGAAACGGAATGGGTCGAAACTGTTGAAGCAGGTTGGAACCAAATAGCCGGTTCTGAAAAAGAAAGTATCCTGCATTGCCTGGAAAACCAACCGGAACAAAAAGAGATACAAGAATACGGAATTGGAAACGCATCAAAAAATATTATTGATTTGCTATGAAAAAAGTACTGATTATTTGCGATCTCTTTCCGCCGGCTTTCGGACCGCGTATGGGATATTTATGCAAATATCTCAGAAATTACGGATGGGAGCCTGTCGTTCTGACTGAAATGGTAGAAGAAAATACATTTACATTCCTTGCCAGTCAATGTGAGGCCGAATACATTAATTATTATACAGCCAAAAGTCCTTTTACCAGGAAACTACAATGGATCAGTATACTTTTACTGGATCTTTGCTTCGGATATAAGGATATCCGAATGTACAAAGAAGCCCGGAAGCTGGTCAAAAACAATAAAATCGATTTAGTTTTATGTAGTAGTTTCCGGACATTTCCCTTACCGGCTGCACTAAAAGTTGCAACTAAATATAAACTACCGCTGGTCGTTGACTTACGGGACATCATTGAACAATATACAGGAGATGAGTTTATTGCACATTCTCTCCCCTCTCTCTTGGGATTAAACAGATTATTCATATCTGTCTTTAAACGGAAAAGCCTACGGGATAGAAACCGGGTATTAAAAAAAGCAGATTATGTAACAACAATCTCTCCTTGGCATGTAGATATATTGAAACAGTATAACACTAATGTAGAATTGATTTACAATGGGTTCGACCCAGAACTATTTTATCCGGAACAAAAAAAAACGGAGAAGTTCATTATAACATATACAGGGCGGTTACTTAGTACAGCTATGCGTGATCCGGGACTGCTCTTTGAAGCATTAAGTATTTTGTCTGCCCGTAATATATTGACACCCGACAAATGCCGTGTCTACTGGTATGTCGATGAAACGTCCCGTAAAATCATTACGGAAGAAGCTGAAAAATACCAGATTCTCCCTTTTATGGATTTCAAAGGATATGTTCCGGCGTCAGAAATACCTTCCATACTGAACAGTAGTTCCGTACTGTTGTTATTGACTAACCGTGCGGCAAACTCCGGTCCCAAAGGTGTTATGACGACAAAGTTTTTTGAATCGCTGGCTGTAGAAAAACCAGTACTTTGTGTTCGGAGTGACGAAAGCTATCTGGCTGAAGCAATCAATGATACGAATGCCGGCCTTGCCGCAACGAATGTGAATGAGGTATGTGACTTTCTTAAATCGTATTATCAGGAATGGAAAGAAAAAGGATATACATCGTCTTCCATAAAGAAAAGCAAGTTAGTCCGTTTTTCACGGAAAGAACAAGCAAAACAATTTATACAAATCTTCGAAAAGGTTGAAATCAATGGATAAATATATCAATATAGTGTCTTTCAATATCCCTTGGCCTGCTAATTATGGCGGGGTTATTGATGTGTATTACAAAATGCAGGCCTTACACAAATGCGGCGTAAAAATTATTCTACATTGTTTTGAATATGAACGCCCTCATTCCAAAGAACTGGAGTCTCTATGTGAAAAAGTATATTATTACAAACGGAAAACCGGACTATTGACTAATATAACTCTGTTACCATACAATGTTTTCAGCCGTAAAGACCCGGAATTACTTAAGAATTTGCTCGAAAACGATTATCCAATCTTATTCGACGGATTGCATACCTGCTACTATATTAATCATCCTCAACTACAGGGACGAATGAAAATATACAGGGAAAGTAATATCGAGCACGATTATTACCGTCACTTGGCTAAGGCAGAAACAAACCTGATCAAAAAACATTTCTTTCTGGTTGAAGCTTGGAGGTTTGAACGGTATCAGGAGATATTAAAACATGCCGATCTGATGTTGGTCGTTTCTATCACTGATACAAACTATCTCCGGAAAGTCTTTCCCAAAAAGAAAATTGAATACATGCCCAGTTTCCATGTCAATGATGAGATATCTGTAAAGAGCGGATCGTCTGATTTTGTCTTATATCATGGGAAACTATCCGTTACAGAAAATACACTGGCTGCGTTATATCTGATCAAAAATGTCTTCTGCAAATTAAAATATCCTTGTATCATTGCAGGTATGAATCCACCGGCAACGTTGTTTGCGGCTGCGGCTCCTTATCCCAACATCAAAATCGAAGCCAATCCTTCCAACGAACGTATGGACTATCTCACTCACGAAGCGCAGATACACATGTTGATCACTTTTCAGGATACCGGACTAAAACTCAAATTACTAAACAGTCTTTTTGGCGGAAGATACACGATTGTAAACCAGGAAATGATCACTGGCAGTGGTTTGGAAGCTTTATGTTATATCGCTAACACTCCGGAAGAAATGATAGAAACATGCAAACGGTTGATGGAGCAACCAATGACTCCCGAATTAATTGAAAAAAGAAAAGAATTACTATTCCCTACCTACTCAAACAGGCAACAGGGAGAGCGTCTTTACAAACTGATTTATAATCAGGGAGAATAAAAAACTATTCTCCCTTTTCTTTGGGGACGTATAAACGCAGAAAAATTAATCCACTTTTCAGTTCTTTCTGAAGTTTCCATTGGGAGTAAATTGTTTCAATGTGTTCGTCATCCCAATTGAAGAGATTCGAATATAAAACATAACGACTATTTTCTAACTCAGCAGAAGAAAAACGCCGGTTATCATCAGTTATATCCATATTTGCAAACAAGGCATCCATTGGAAATGCTGCTGTTACAGAATTAATCTCTATATGTTCATTCTCCAAATAATCGATCATCTCTTGGCGCAATGAATAATAAGGCAGATGACATAACACACTGTCCCAAGCTTTTGACATCTTCTCCGAATAAACCCAAAAGTTTCCGCTGACCAGTATACAAATCATCCCTACCAATAAAATTCGCACAGACCTTGTTTCATATACTTTAAATAAAAGCTGAGCAGTGATTAATGCCAGTAATATGTACAAAACCAGAAAATATCGGTCTCCAAAGGGGTTTGTTACTGGAATTGTAACTAACATCATAGTAAATAAGACACTCAAATAAATGAGAGATAACGGAGATTTGGAAAGATAAAGAAAGAAATTTTTTATCCCCATTTTAATGATTGAAGCAAATAGCAAAACCCAGACAACAATTCTCCCTGAATCCAACATCCTTACAGCCAAACTTGCTATATTCTTAACTATTTGCCCAAATGTCGCAAACTGCCGATGATCCTCATATCCAAAACCGGGTTGATACAGAAAATATCCGGTTTCCACCTTCCGGTATATAAACCATCCGCCTATCGCCAAAAGAGCCGGTATAAATACAGGGAAAACATGTAAGAACGAATTTTTGAAAGATTTCTTATGAATAACATTTTCTATCAGCAAATATCCCAACCCCAATCCTGAACAAACAACCAGTCCTCTAATACTTACCAATCCCAGGCACATGGCAGATACAGCCAACCAAATCCGCCGGTTATCCAAAATCAAATTGATACTCAACAAAGCAAAAAAACACAGGATGACATCCGGAGAAATTAAAATCATCTGGGTGGAAAGTGCCGGTTCCAATAAAACCAACAAAAATATATAAGGTGTATATTTCGTCTCCAGCCTTTCACACAAGCGATAAACTTGCCAGATCACTCCCAATGAAAATACAGTTATAGATAAATGAGCTACCAACAAACTTTTTCCGAATAAAGACCAAAGAAGAGCCAGATACAGATGAGCCAAAGGGGGTTCTGCAACATATTGGGCCGGATAGACAAAAGACAGAAACCCATTTTCTAATAAATAACTTGCCGGCATAGAATACCCGGCAGTGTTATCCCAGAAAAAACAGTTCTCTAACGTAAAGAATTTCAACACCAGAAACAAAATCAGCACTACATATTTTATCATAATAATTTATTATATCGGATTTACACTATTTCATTTGTTTAAATTCTTCATTTTCTAAAGCTCTGATTCCTTCTATTATATAATCTCTTCTTAAATCGTCCGGTTTTAAAATCAACTCATTCCATTGAAGCAGATCAATATCAATTGGAACAATTCCGAAATTTTTATCGTCAGGCATACGTTGCAGTTTGTACTCTATACATTTCAACAAATGCTTTATTTCATCCGGCTGTTCTGATGTATAAGCTACGGCCACCCGATTCAAAAAAGGAGCAGACCCCGTTAATCCGATCGGCTCCGTATATACAGAATTTGAAAAAGCTATAGAAACAAACTGGTTTCGCAATATACGCACCGCCTCCGCCATATTCTTTTCCTGATCTTGATTTGAACCTAAGCTCAATATAATTTTATTCAGCATATCGCTTATTTTATTTATTCAATGCAAAACTAGGAAAAAATACCTATTAGTTGGTATTGATCATGTAAGCATTTCACCATACCTTTGTGCGAGAATTTAAGAAAATGAGATTATCAGAGCTTCACACAGGTGAAAAAGGCGTTATAGTCAAGGTGATGGGACGCGGAGCATTCCGCAAACGCATCATTGAAATGGGATTTATCAGGGGAAAAGAGGTGGACGTTATACAAAATGCTCCACTGAAAGATCCTATCCACTATCGTGTAATGGGTTATGACGTTTCTTTGCGACGGAATGATGCAGCAATGATTGAAGTAATCAGCGCAGCCGAATACGCAAAGGCACAAATGTCACAACAAAGTGAAGAACGTTCCGCCGACTCTTATATACTACCTTCAACAGAAGATTTACAGGCACTTGCAATACATAAAGGAAAAACAATAAACGTTGCCTTGGTTGGAAATCCCAACTGTGGAAAGACTTCTTTATTCAATTTTGCATCCGGAGCCCACGAACACGTAGGAAACTACAGCGGAGTCACAGTTGATGCCAAAGAGGGAACCTTCCAACAAGATGGCTACACATTCCGGATCGTAGATTTACCCGGAACTTATTCCTTATCGGCCTATACTCCGGAAGAACTTTATGTCCGCAGGCATCTCAGCGAAGAACAACCGGACGTTGTGATCAATGTCCTGGATGCATCAAACCTGGAAAGAAATCTTTATCTGACCTGTCAGCTCATCGATATGGACGTCCGGTCTGTCATCGCCTTGAATATGTATGACGAATTAGAACGGTCTGGAAATAAATTCGATTACGAATCGTTATCCCGGATGATCGGTACCCCGATTGTTCCGACAATCAGCAGAACCGGTTTCGGTATTGAAGACCTTTTCAAACGGGTCATAAAAGTATATGAAGAAGAAGATCCTGTTATCCGTCATATCCATATAAATTATGGAGAAGTACAGGAAAAAGGTATTACAAATGTACGGCATGTCATAAAACAAAACGGAAATGTAGCAAAAAGCCTTTCCAAACGTTATCTCTCCATCAAGCTATTGGAAGGAGACCCTGAAATAGAACGTTTTATCCAGACATTACCCGGTTCCGAAACAATCATAGAAGAACGTGACCAGAATGTTACACAGATAGAAGAGTTATTGCTTGAAGACAGCGAAACGGCGTTTACCAATGCCCGCTACGGGTTTATCTCCGGTGCGCTACGGGAAACTTATGAGCAAAATAAAATAAAAGAAGCGACCAGCACTCAGATCATAGACTTATTCGTTACACATAAAGTATTGGGATTCCCCATATTTATTCTCTTTATGTGGATCATGTTCGAGGCGACATTCCGTTTGGGAGCCTATCCTATGGAGTGGATCGAAAATCTGGTTGGCTGGATCGGTAATTTTGTACGGGGAAACATGAGTGAAGGTCCGTTAAAAGACTTGCTGGTCGATGGTATCATCGGCGGTGTCGGCGGTGTCATCGTTTTTCTTCCAAACATCCTGATACTGTACCTGTTTATTTCATTCATGGAAGATTCGGGTTATATGGCACGTGCTGCTTTCATTATGGATAAGATCATGCACAAAATGGGACTCCATGGTAAATCTTTCATTCCTTTGGTAATGGGATTCGGTTGTAATGTGCCGGCTATTATGGCCTCCCGTACGATTGAAAGCCGCAATAGCCGTATGATCACCATGTTGGTTAATCCGCTAATGAGTTGCAGTGCCCGTTTACCGGTATATGTGTTACTTGCTGGTGCATTTTTCCCTAATAACGCAAGTTTCATTCTCCTGTCATTATATGTTTGCGGTATTCTTCTGGCTGTTGTTATGGCACGGCTGTTCAAACGTTTCCTTTTTAAAGAAGAAGACGTACCTTTTGTGATGGAACTTCCCCCCTATCGAATGCCTACTGCAAAATCGATTATGATCCATATGTGGGAAAAAGCGAAGCAGTATCTCCACAAAATGGGAGGTGTCATTTTAGTCGCTTCTATTATTATCTGGTTCCTGGGATACTTCCCCCGCCACAGTGAGATGGGAGATGCATTCGACAAGCAAATTGCAGAAGTGGAAAATGCCGAACTGGATTCCAAGGAAAAAACGGAAACAATTGCGGAGTTGGAACGGTTAAAGAATATGGAGCACCAAAAGAACTCTTATATCGGAACGATAGGACAAACAATCCAGCCTGTTCTTCACCCATTAGGATTCGATTGGAAAATGAGTGTCAGCTTATTGACCGGTATGGCAGCAAAAGAAGTCGTAGTCAGTACGTTAAGTGTCCTGTACACCGGAGATGAAGAGGATAGCCAGGTTTTATCCGAACGTATAAAACAGGATTTGGATGAAGAAGGCAATCCGGTCTTTACACCTCTTATCGCTTTGAGCCTGATGCTGTTTGTTCTCATTTATTTCCCATGTATCGCAACAATCTCGGCCATCGTCAATGAATCGGGATCATGGAAATGGGGAATATTTGTAATTGTGTATACATGCGTTTTAGCATGGATCGTCTCGTTTGTGGTTTATCAGACGGGGAGTTTGTTTATTAATTTATTAAATTAAAGACTATTGGTTATGTGGCAGGAAATAGCAATCATATTAATAGGTATTATCATTATACTGTATCTTGGACGGAAAATATATCGATTCATAATTCATCCGTCCAAGAAGGACACCCCTTGTGCTGGTTGCTGTGGATGCTCGTTAAAAGAAAAAAGATGAAGTAATTTTACTGTCACATAACACTCGCAGTTACTTGATTTCATTCTTTTCAGATTTATCATTTGTGCGATATAAAAAATCTTGTATATTTTAGTCAAACCCAGAACCGAACAAGTTGTTTGTGTCGTTCTCATATAATATATCCATCCTCTTTTACGATAAATCAAACTAATTTACTCCATATTAAAACACATTTCGTATATTTGTCAATTAATTCATATTCTGGTTTAACAACTTCAAAATGATAATATCAAATTTACAGAATCAGGAATTACGATTAAAATAAAACAGATTCTATGAGATAGTATCACTACCGGAAATCCGGTAAAAGTAATAAAGAAAATTAATCTTATACAATGAATTTTCACTTTCATAATATACTGGGTGGGAGCAAGCGGACTTCCCTTCTGAAAAAAAATATTGCAGCCTCAATTTTTATAAAAGGAATAAGCATACTTAGCTCACTGCTTTTGGTACCGCTTACTTTGGATTATGTAAACAAAGAGTTGTATGGAATATGGTTAACACTATCCTCCATCGTGGTATGGATCAATTTTTTTGACATAGGCTTAACGTTAGGGTTAAAGAACAGATTAACAGAGGCACTGACAACTCACGATTATGCGCGTGGGAAAAGTCTGGTGTCAACCACCTACTTTATGATGCTCGCGATATTCATTCCTGTATCTATTGTAGTAATGCTGTTGATCCCATTCATCAATTGGCCTGAATTACTGAATGTCCCAACTATCTACAATAAAGACATCCAGATTGTGTTATACTTATTAGTAATCTTCATGACTATACAAATGTTCTTCAATGTGTTGAATACAGTTGTATCAGCCTATCAGAAGACTGCTATGGCATCCTTATTTGCCATGTTAGGGCAACTGTTATCATTATTGCTGATATTCATCTTAACTCGTACAACCCCGCCTTCCTTGATCGGTTTGGCCTTTGCTATATCCTTATCTCCTATTGTTGTTTTAATAATTTTCTCACGTATTTTATACACAAGCTCTTTCAAAGAAATATCCCCGTCCTATAAATATATAGATTTAAAACAAATAAAAGACCTATTCAACCTCGGTATCAAATTCTTCATTATACAAATACAGGTTATCGTCCTATACCAATCAACCAATATCATCATTTCGCATATTTCTGGTCCGGAAGCCGTCAGTCAATACAACATTGCCTACAAATACTTAGGGATATCTACTATGATTTACAATATCATCCTAACTCCTCTTTGGCCGGCTTTTACCGATGCATACGCTTTAAAAGACTATACTTGGATGAACCGGATATATAAAAAAATGTGCTTGGTTTATTCGATAGTATTACTCGGCATAATAATCCTTATCGCTTTATCTCCATACCTCTACTATTTCTGGGTCGGAGATAAAATAGAAATCCCATTTGAAATAACGCTATGTCTCGGTATTTTTTTGGCTGTAAATTCATGGGATTCATTACAGGTATATATGATTAATGGTGTTGGTGCTATTAAACTTCAAACCTATGTTGTATTAATCGGTTTGATTTTTCACATACCATTAGCCTTATTTTTAGGCAATAAAATGGGTACTATCGGCGTTATATTATCAATGACTTGTATTAATCTTATCTATTCTGTCATTTTCACAACGCAGATCAATAAGATCTTAAAACACAAAGCTCATGGTATTTGGAATAAATAATCCTATTAATATGAACAGATTAAAGAAACATATTAAAAATAAATTACCATTTATCATCCGTTTAAAAACCATTTGGAATCAATTACGATTCAACTACATATCACCTCTGAATTTAGAAAATTTTGGATTCAGAGGTAAAGAATCACATATCATGCTTCCTGCACATATTGCCAATGCTCAAAATGTATATATGTACGAACAAACTCGTATTCAATCCAACGCAAAGATTATTACATATACGGGTAAGTTTATCATGAAAAAGTATTCCGGCGCAGCTCCCGGATTAACTGTTATAACAGGAAACCATACACCAACAGTAGGTATCCCTCATTATTTATTACCTCTATCAAGAATAAATGACATGGAAAAAGATGTTATTGTTGAAGAAGATGTTTGGATTGGAGCTAATGTTACTCTTTTATCGGGAGTTACTATAGGACGTGGTGCCATAATTGGAGCTTCAAGTGTCATAACAAAAGATGTTCCACCTTATGCAGTCGTAGTTGGAACTCCTTATAAAATCATCGCTTCTAAATTTTCCATGGAAGAAATCATGGAACATGAAAAACGACTTTATCCAAAAGCGGAACGCTTTGACAAAAACTTCTTAACACAACTTTTTAATCAGTATTACATAGGGATGCATTCTATTGGCAAAACGATGACAGCAGAAGATGAAATACGATATCAAAAGTTTCTCAAAAAAATCAATTAAACTAACATCTCTAAAAAAGATTTTATCGTCATGAAAGTAGTTCATATTGTATTTGGAATGGAATATGGAGGTATTGAGACTATGCTGGTCAATATAATGAACGAGCAAATAAAACATACCGACATATCTTTGATTATTGTTAACAATCAGGAGGAAAAATCCATTACTCGGGATATTAATGACAAAATCCGAATTACAAGAATTAATCGTCCTGCAGGATCAAAAAATCCTTTTTATATATTTGCTCTTAATTATTTGTTATGGAAAAGGCACTATGATATAATACACGTCCATGTCCCAAACACCATAAAATTCATATTCTTGAAAGCTATTACAAATAAAATATGCCTCACTGTACATCATATAAGTACTTCTGAAGACATCTCTTATTTACACAAATACAAGCATATCTTTGCCATTTCAAACTCCGTACAAGAAGATCTGGCTAAATATCTGAAAAGAAAAGTTCCTATTGTATTAAATGGAATAGATTGTACTAATATTGTTTCTCAAAAGGGAGTTACAGACCATCCTGTTTTCCGTATAGTACAAATCGGCAGATTAGTACATACGAAAAAAGGGCAAGATATCCTAATCGAAGCAGTTTCCATACTACATCAAAAAGGGTACAAAAACATATCGGTTGATCTTATTGGAGACGGTGAATCCAAAAGCTTCTTGAAAAACTTAGTGAAATCAAAGCAATTGGAAGAACAAATCCATTTTTTAGGAAGTAAAGAACAATCATACATATTCAGCCATCTGAAAGAGTATGACTTATTTGTACAACCGTCACGAAAAGAAGGTTTTGGCCTGACAGTAACAGAAGCCATGGCAGCCAAAGTGCCGGTATTGGTCTCCAATCAAGAAGGTCCAATGGAAATTATTGAAAACGGAAAATACGGATACTATTTTAAAAGTGACGATGCGACCAACTGTGCCCATGAGATCGAGAAAATAATGAACACTCCAACACACGAGATAGTATCCAAGGCATATCAACAAGTTATAAGCAGGTTCAATGTCAAAAAGACAGCGCAGGAATATATCGAACAATACAAAAAAATAAACTCCTAATTACACGAGTCATAAAAATATTAAATAAAAATCATGAAGTTAACATTTGAAAAATTATTTTCTATTCCTAAAAGCTTCTGGGTTAGTATTCATTATTTCCCATTTAAAGAGGCTATAAAGCTTCCTATTTTGGTGAGGTATAACACTCGTTTAATTGCTATCAGCGGTTTAATAAAAATCAACAAATCCGAGGGAGTAAAAACAGGTATGCTATCAATCGGTTTTGGGAATGTGGGAATATTCGATAAAAAATATGAAAGAAGCATTTGGGAAGTAACCGGATGTATAGAATTAAAGGGTAAGGTAGCATTCGGGCATGGTTGTAGGTTATGCGTCGGAAAAAATGGCACACTGACTATTGGTTGCCATTTTAATAATACAGCAGCAATGACTATTATATGTCAAAAGCATATAACATTTGGAGACAACGTCATTACGAGTTGGAACACTTTAGTGATGGATACAGATTGGCATTCTATTGTAAATGTGGAAACAAATGAAATTTATCCTATATCAAAAGATATCGTTATTGGTAATAATGTATGGTTGTGTACTCGTAGTGTAGTTCTTAAAGGTTCCGTTATTCCAGACGGCTGTATCGTGGGAGCCAATTCATTATGTAGTAAAAAATACACTCTGGATAATTCTCTGATAGCAGGGAACCCGGCTGAAATACGAAGGAAAAATGTAACAATGTATAGAAATTAAGTGAATAGACTATAAGCATCCGTTATATTGTTTTTATATTTAAATATATTTTTATAAAATGAAAATTTTGATAGATCCTAGATGCATGTTTAACTATGCTTCTTTTTACATACAAGGTTTGCATGAATTTTATGGTAAAAACAATGTAAGTTTTGCAAAACATGAATTTAAAGAAGTTAGCTATGAATACTATCGTATAATGTGCTATGAAATAAGAGACGGACAGAAAATTAAACGAATTGTAATCGATTACCAAGATTTTAATACTATAGTAAATGATGCCTACGCATGGTGCGATATATATGCTAAAATCAATGTAAGCAAAGAGGATTACAACTCTGGTAAATACAGCAAACTCCTATGTATTCCCCCTGGATTCGGTATTAAAATTTACGGATTATGGGGAAGCTGTTGGCAAGCCTTAAAAAACACATTTAATATACATAAAAACGGTTGGAATTTATATGGAACCAAGAGTATGTATATCAGAGAATATCTTTCCAATTGGCATTCAAGAGCTACACTTAATACATATTTAGCAGAACAACGCTCATTTCCTAATTATATATTTTTTATAAGTACTTTATGGGATAATCGTATTCAATCTACTCCGACCAATCAGTTAAGAGCAAAATTCATAAGAATATGTAAATCTTTAAAAAACAAACACTTCGAAGGAGGATTATTTGCAAAACCGACTAATCCGGATTATGAAAAATATAGCGATTTAGTCTTTAAACAAAAGTATAAACATATAGATTACATCAAATCTACCCAAAAATCTGCTATCGTATTCAATGTGCCAAGTGTCCTTGATTGCCATGGATGGAAATTAGGAGAATTTTTAGCAATGGGAAAAGCTATCATTTCAATGCCCTTATTCAATCATTTGGCTTTTCCTTTAATAGATGGAACCCATATTCGTTTCTGCCAAGATGAAGAGGATATAGAAAAAGCCATTCTCGATATAATATATGATGAGCAAAAACGGGAGAAGATGGAGCAAGCAGCCAAAAAGTATTTTTTAGATTATGCCACTCCCCTCAAAGTTATTGAACAAATACATTGCAAGGCATTAAGCGACTATCCTTAACAAATGGGGAAACGTCATATTTAGATTGTTACCATATCAATATATTAAATTATTATATGTAGAATAGGACTTGACTTTTTATTTCAGCTGGCTAAAAACCATTTATTTTATATAAGTAACTGTAAGCGATTTAATAATAATAATCGTAGCAACAAATATTTATACATTATGACACTACTCCAATCGTTAAGCAAAGACAGGAATTATTACATGGGAACTGCTATAATCTTAGTATTGTTCTACCATTTAATGGGCGCCTGCGGATCTTCTTTCAAACTCCTGAAAATATTCATGGGAGGATATATAGGTGTAGATATCTTTCTATTCCTAAGTGGACTTGGTTTATGCCATTCATACGACAACCACACGCTTAAAGATTTTTATAAAAGACGATTTGTTCGAATTTATCCCTTATTTTTATTATTCGCTATCATTCGGACACTAATGCACGCCAACCTCTTAAACATAAATGTCAGTTTATGGGACTGGTTTTGCAATCTGACCACTTTATCATATTACCAGATAGGGGGGTTCTTCATTGATTGGTATTTAAGTGCATTATTTATTTTATACCTACTTTTTCCTATATTCAGAAAAAAAACCAACATTGTAACTATATCTTTATCAATTGCCTTAATTATAATAATATATTATTTTGTAGGGAAACCTTATTGGACTTACGACTGTTTAATTTCAAGAATCCCCATTTTTATGGCGGGCATATATATGCATGACCATCCTAACAAATTCAAACAACTCTTTTGGGGATTCACTCTCTGTCTATTGCCGGCTTTTTTACTTAACTCTTCAAACTTCTTGTATGCCACTTTATCTACACCTTTACTCTTTATAGCTTTATATGCCTTAATACAACCTATAAATATAATCAAAACAAAACATTGGGTGGAGATTTTAGGTAAGTATTCCTTAGAAATCTATATAGGGAATTGCTTGACTATGGAAATATTCCATGACATAATAGTAGAAAAAGGCATCGATATTATCGTATATACATTCGGCACAATTTTATTTTCGATTGTTTTTGTTTTATTAGGCAATTTATACGAACAAATTTTAAGACGCAGAGGATAGATTCCGTAGCAAAAATTCCTCCATAAAAGAAAAGCAAAATCTTATGAAGACGCTACGTATAAGATCATACCACATATCTAAAAGAAATTAAATAAATACATTATAGAATATTAAGCAATCATTCCTTATCAAACGGATTTTCATAAATATGTAACAATTGCTGTCCGAAATAATAAAAAAATCTAATATCATCAATAAAATAACGTTTAAACAATCTCTTTGGTTCCTGTATGCAACGATACAACCACTCCATACCTATTTGTTGCATAAACCTAGGAGAACGTTTCAATGTTTTAGCTTCAAAATCTATAGTAGCTCCCAATCCCATAAACAAATCTATTTCAGGGAGAAATTCCCTGTACTTCATAATCCACTTTTCTTGTTTAGGAGCGCCTACCCCAACTAATAGCACATTAGCACCAGATTTACGTATTATATCTATAATAGAACGACATTCTACCTCATTTTTTTCGAAACCAAAAGAAGGAGAATGAGCACCCACTATAATCTTTCTTCCTATTTGATCATTTATTTCCGCCATGGCTTTTAAAGCGACTCCTTCAACTGCTCCCAATAAAAATATTTTACAATTCGGATCATCTTTATGATATTGATAAAATGCAGTAAAAAAACTACTACCTGGAATAGCTTGAGGAAATGACCGCTTTAAGAATTTTGAGACAAAATATAAAATCTTACTATCGCATATTACCCACTCAGCCTGTTGATATACATTGTAAAATTCTTTATCTTTTTGGAGCTTGACTAAATGATCTATATTCGGTGTTATTAAAACACCTTTTTTTAACCGAAAGAGTAACTCCGCTTGCGTTATTGACAAGATGTCCACATTTAGTATTCTTATAGTATTTTTTATCATAGAGATATAACTTGATATTCCTTCATAATAAAGCAAATTTACTCAAAAATTTCAAATCTCAATAATAAAGGCATCTATTTGTCACAATATTCTCCATTATTTATCGAAGAAAACACCCTGACTTCATTTATTTAATAGCAAGAAGAAAGAAGATACTTTATTCTAAAAAATAAAACTCAAATTTACATACATACTGAAATTCTTTTTGTAACTTTGAAAAGAGAAATATTAAAATGGATTTATGAACGTTTTATTAGTAACAAATATGTTTCCTTCTCCCAAAGATCCCTATTTCGGTATTTTTGTAAAGGAGCAAATGGATGCCGTATGCAAAATTCATCAAGACATATCTTATACTGTCTTTTATATTAATGGGAAACTTTCTAAAATAGAATATTTAAAATCTATTTTTAAGATTCATAAGAGAATTACAGAGATGAATTTTGACCTAATCCATATACATTATGGTTTATCCGGTCTATTTTTATTAAAAAAAATCAAAAAAAAGATCCCTGTGATTATTACGTTACATGGAGGAGATATACAAATCGAGCAGGGCAAAAACATTCAAGTATTTCTTACAAAACTCATCCTAAAAAAGGTCAATATGGCCATTACTTTAAACAATAAAATGGATGCTATTGTAAAACAATACACTCTACATACAAAAATAATACCCTGTTCAGTTGACACCAGTACATTTACTCCGTCACCAAACAAAAGCAATTCAAATATAAAGAAGATTATTTTCCCTAGTGATCGATCTAGGACAGTAAAGAATTACCCATTATTTGAAAATGTCATAAAAATTTTAAGGAATAAATATAATATACAATGTTCAACTACAGAAATAAAAAACATGTCAAGAACCGAAGTTGCAGCATTATATAATTCTTCCGACTTAATGATAATGACTTCTATTTCTGAAGGTTCACCACAAGTTATCAAAGAAGCTATGGCTTGTAACCTACCGATCATATCCACTAATGTGGGAGACGTATCAGTCCTATTAAAAGGAGTAAAAAACTCTGCAGTTTCCCCTAGCGCAAAAGCAGAGGAGCTAGCAGAATTAGCACAGCAGTCTTTGAATAATGAGATAAAAGGGATTGAAGGTAGAGAAAAAATCAAACAATTAAAATTGGATGATTATTCTATTGGAGAATCCCTATTTAATATATATCACCAACTCATTTCTCCAATAAAATAAAAAAGTTAAGACTAAATCAATTACGTCTTAATTTTTTACATAAATACTTAATATAAGAAAATATTTTCACACCTACAGAAAGCCCTCCACCTCCTCTAACAGATTTAATAAACACTAAATAATAAGGTATAGAACGCCCTGTCACCTTTATTTTATTTTCCCAATATGACAATTCATCATATGTCCTACACATTAACATATAAAAATAAAGTTTCCGTATTTTACATGCCAACATTTCAAATTCCCCACTCTCTATATAAGCATCATAATGCTCTTCTAATATTTTTTTTTGGACCTCCATAGAATATTGTATAGAATTCTTTTTATATAAACTAGTTTCATTCGTAACAGAATCTTGGCGACTACGATCTCTATTAATTATTATTTCATTACAAAAAAACTGTTCCTTTGAACGTTTATATAAATCCAGAAAGGTCAACTCCTCATAAATCCTATATTTCTCATTAAAACGAGTATCATCCCACAAGGATCTTGATACGACATGAACAAAATCACCTGTTACTTTGCCTGTTATCCACATAGAATATGATAAAACAGCTTGTCCCCTCATTAATAATGGATTAGATTCATAATATGTTAATCTATCATCAACAGAGAATAAGTAATATGAAAAGCCTGCAAATTTAGTCATTACATCAATAATATTCTGTAAGGCTTCCTTGGCCAAACAATCATCACTATCACAAAAAAGGACATAAGAACCTGTTGCTATATCTAGTGCTTTATTCCGAGCACTGTTTGGTCCTCCATTTTCACTCTGTCGCACATATTTTAAACGTGAATCCCCCCTTGACATTTTCTCCAATAAAAGATCTGTTCCATCCGTTGAGCCATCGTCTACAATAATATGTTCCCAATCACAATAAGTCTGCATTCGCACACATTCCACACAACGTTCTATACAATCTACTCGATTATAAACTGGAGTAATAATACTAAATTTTATTGGTTTCATACATTCCACTATTTATTCAAAAGACAATGTTTAACAAAAGCTGCCCAACCACGAGGCTGACGTCCTATAGATTTGAATAATTTAGAATATCGTTTTTTACGATAAAGCTTATAAGATTCAAATATAGAAGTCATCGGCCACCACTCATTTCCATTCTTAATCATATAAGGCTTAAAGTTTTTATAAATAGAAAATATAGTAATCCAATTCAAATACTCGTAAATAGCATATCGCAAATACAAGAAATTACGTTCTATGATCTGCCGCTTAAAATTGCTACTCAATTTTTCCGGTACATCTTCTAAATAAACACCTAAAATGCCTTCCGTTTTCTTCAACTTACCTGTCCGTGCCAAACGAATCTGAAAATCAAAATCTGCAACTAAAAAGAACTGTTCGTCAAAATATCCTAACTTCTCATGAAGTTCTTTTCTCCACATAGGGAAACAACCTATTTGATGACTGGTAAAAAATGCAGAGGGATTTAAAAGGAAATCTTCATTTATAACTTTTTTGTTACTTATACATCCATATTGAAACATATAATAAAAATCACAATAAGTCAATAATATATCAGGATTTTCATCTAATGTTGCAGCTTGCAAAGACAAAGACTCCGGATAACGAATATCATCTACATTCCAAATACAAACGTACTTTCCTTTAGCTAAACGTATTCCCCGATTCCAAGTAACATACAATCCTTCCAATTCCGGAATAATGATATGGTGGACGAACGGAAGTTCTGAAATATTTTGCTGCATAATATCCAACTCTGCTTTAGTTGGAGCATTATGCAATAATAAAATTTCCACTTCCTCTGGATTATCAATTCGGCGTACCCAATCAAAATATCCTTGAAGATATTTTTCACATTTATACAAGGAGGTTAGAACTGTTATTTTCTTCATTCCGTTTTTTATCTATTATAAAATCAAACAACATCAAAACAAAAACATTACGCCCAACTTGATATAAGGTTTCAGAAGTCAAAGAGGTACCCAATACCAACAACATATATAGTAAAAGAGACAATGATAATTTATCTTTCCGATTTACAAAAAAGAACCAAGCCAATCCTATATAAAACACCAAATAAGCGACTGTTCCAACATATCCATATCTAGCCACAAAATTAGACCAAGCAATATCAGGCGTATCCAGTTGATATATTCCGCCGTTCTCATCTGGAAGTCCAATAACAAAATTAAAATTATTATATGTATATGGAGAATCATCTGTCATTAATCCCAAACCAAAAAACTCATACATGACATTTGTCTTGGAATACAAATAGCGTTCCATAAAATGTGCTATACGGAATGTAAATGTTGACTCCGAGTCCATTTCAAAGTTTTCAATTTCATCGCTATCCTCTATTTCCGCAAAATTTCCTTCCCGCAACATTTGCAAATCTGAAATTGTTCTAGAACCGACCTGAGCAAACAATATAAAACATAAAGGAATTGCGACCAACAATGCATAAGGCAAATAACGAATAAACCGTTTCAAATTCCCGACATTCAGCATATACCCAAAAGACAAGGTTAAAATAACCATTATGATCAAACTCCGGTGCATCGGCAGGAAACTGGTTATAATCAATACGATTCCGGCAAAAGTACTATACTTTTTCCCTAACGGCTGAACAAATAACGTATAAAAAATAAAGAAATAGAGCATTCTGGGAGAATTATAAAAACGATAAATTAAATCTCCCCCCGATTTATCTTCTTCCCCAGCCAATATAGCTTTCCCGGTAAAAGCCTGTATAGCAAATAAAAGACTTTGGAACAACACGATATACAACAATATCTTCAACAATCGATCCACTTCTTCTTTCTCTACGCGTCTCAACGGATAATAAGCCAACACAAAGAAATAATTACGAGAAGTTTTAAGTATATCTCCCCAGCCTATTCCATAAACAAATTTATTCACACCGATAATGACTAATATTGCGGCCAAATAAACTGCAATTAAATAAGTCATTCTGTTCAACGGTATATAATCATGATAAGCAAAACAGCCATAAACAAATAAGACAAAGATATATACCAATGCAAAATCGGTAGATTTTGAAAAGCCTAATCCAGTTTCAAACAGTTCATCCGGGATAATTTGAAATCCGTAAAAAGAAAAAAAGAAAAATATGAGCAAAGAATAAGTTCTTTGCCCACAAATATACAATGCTATTGCTAATAATAATAATGGTATAAACAACATAGCGAATTATACTTTCTTTCTTTTTCTTAATAGCTCAACACATACAATATAAAACATAGAAATAATAACCGATAAAATAGTCACCACCACCAATACGACCGAAGACTTAGGACTAACCGGTTCAGACAAAACATAAGCAGAATCTACAATTTTAGCTCTCGGTTTCACCAATGCTTGCGTTAAAGCATTCTCCTCACGCTTCTGCAACAAGAACAAGAACAACTCCTGCTTGATCATCTGCTGCCTTTTCATAGTGATAAATTCACGTTCCTGCTGTGGCATATTGGCAATACGGGAAAGGAAGTAATTTTCTTGCGACTGCAATTCAGTACGAGAACGGCTAAATCCAGATTTTATGCTACGTACCGTTTCCAACATATTCGAACGCATAGCATCTATCTGCTTATTCACCAAATCTATTGCAGGGTTTCCTGGTTTTGTTGTCATCATTAATTTGATACGCTCCAATAATGCCTCATTATATGTCTGTAGACCTTCCAACACAGTCCGGTCACTTAACCCTATATTCAACGGTACCAGAGAATAGCGGTTTTCATCCTTAGTCAAGAATTCTTCCACTAACTGAATTACTGTATATTGAGATTCAGCTTCAATCTGACGTTCCTTAAAATCCTGACTTTTCTCTAATATGATTTTAGCTTCTGTCTCAATATCCGTCAAATTATTCGTTTTCTTATATAATTCGATATCCCTTTCCACACTATCCAATTCCGCTTCCATCAAAGAAATCCTTTCTGTCAAGAACTCATCCATCAACTTAGTTTCATCATTTTTATCGATTTCACCATTTTTATTGTAAAAGTTGACTAGGGTATTCAAGATATCAAATCCTCTCTTCGGATTAACTTCTTCCATCATTAATGATATCACATTTGCTTTCTTAGAATATAAATCAACAGTCACTTGCTTCTGATATATTTCCGCACACAAATTATGACCCATATAGTTAATTTCCAAACTAGTATTTTTTTTAGGAATATAGTATTTAGTCGTATCAAAATAAAATGTCCCAAAATCTGTATTCAATTTCACCGGAAATTCTTTTGTTTCAACACTTCCTATCTTTTTCCAACCATTCTTGGCCTTAATCTTACACACCCCGTTTTTAGACAGATTCACGTCAAAATTAATTACTGCCCGCAAAGTATCGGCCAATGGATTGACTGTATACACAGATATAGGAGAATCCTTATAACAATCTTTGGTTCGAGGAAAATCAGACAACAGATATTGGACATTCAAACCCAAATTCTTACTTAAATCACGGAATATACTATAGGAACTCAGCAGAAAAAGTTCATCATTTACGGACACTCCTCCCATTGCAGAACTTCCACCAAAAGCAAAGCTCTGCATCATCTCAGATGCAGCCGCTGCAGAAGCTGAAGTTCCGGAAATACCTTTATCTTCTTTTATCAGGATATTTGCATTAACCTGCAATACAGGTGGCTTTATCTTCAAGTAGACAACTCCCAATATCCCCAATACAAAGATTGAAACTACAAAAACCGGCCAATACTTAATGTATCTTTTGTAGATTGCTTTAATATCAATAAACTCGTTATTTTCAACAGATTTCATATTATTCCTTATTTTTTCATTGCTATAATAGACATTACAACACTCATTATCACAGATAACGTACTTGCAAAGGTTGAAATTATGGATAAATTATATTGTTCAGACTGACTGTAACGGGAGGATTTTTTCTTTTTGTCATTCGGTTCTACATAAACCACATCATTCTGTTCCAGATAAAAATAAGGAGATTCCAACAAATTCGTCTTTGTCAGATCCAAATGAACCAATTTCTTTTCCCCATTTATATCCCTAACCAGCTTTACATTGGTACGGTCACCATAAATAGTCAAATCACCAGCCAACCCTAAAGCATCCAGTAATGATATACGATCTGAATAAACAGTAAAAGAACCTGGACGAAGCACTTCTCCAATTACTGTAACTTTAAAGTTTTCTATCCGAATATTAACTATAGGATTTTCTACCGATTCAGATATTCTATCTTCCAATATATCAACCAACTCTTTCACGGTTTTGTCTTTCACTTCTATTTTTCCCAATACCGGGAAATTAATATACCCTTCATTATCGACAGTGTATGGCGCATACATTTGAGATGAACTCAGTTGTTTTTTATCCGTTACTGAATTTGTTTGTGTCTGTAGCAAGTCTGTCACAGATACAGCATACAGGTTAAACGGAGCTACGGCAGCTATATCCAAAGCTGAAACTGTTATTACCAATTTATCTCCAGATTTCAACTTGGGATCATAATTCATTTTAGTACCTAATAACTCTTCTCCTGAAACATATTTTGCATCATCAAAATATGTAATATTCTTAGGAGCCGAACAAGCTCCAAACAAAAGCAAACCAAATAACAATACCTTCAAATTCATATATAAATTTTTCTTCAAATAAGTTGCAAATATACGACTTTTAGTTCAACCCCGGACCATATAAGTGTGTTCTTCTAGTCCGAGTTACATCTATAACGATGCATTTGTTAATATATTGCTGCATGATGAAGTAAAAATATAGGAGATTTTATCTCTCTTTCTTGAATTATCATGTACTTTTGTCCCAAAAGAAACAGATTATGCTTGAAGTAGGAAAATATAACACGCTAAAAATAGTAAAAGACCTGGATTTTGGGGTCTACCTGGACGGGGGTAATGGGAAAGAGATACTTCTGCCGGCCCGTTATGTTCCAAAGAACGTAAAACCGGGGGATGAAGTGGAAGTCTTTATTTATCATGATAATGAGGGCAGGCTGATCGCTACGACAGCACGACCGCTGGCTACTGTCGGCGAATTCAAATTCATGGAAGTCAAATCGGTTAATAACACGGGGGCTTTTCTGGAATGGGGGCTGATGAAGGATTTGCTCGTCCCTTTCAAAGAACAAAAGATGCCGATGCGCGAAGGCAGATGGTATCTGGTATATGTCCATCTCGATCATATCACCGGACGTATTGTGGCTTCTGCACGTATCGATAAGTATCTGGACAATGTAGTGCCCGAATATACATTCAATCAGGAAGTTAACTTACTAGTGGCGGATGATACAGATATCGGTTATAAAGTTATCATTAATAACCTGCATTGGGGATTGGTATATTATAATGAAGTCTTTCGTCGCCTGGAAAAAGGAGAAGAGATTAAAGGCTACATCAAAGAAGTCCGCGAAGATGAAAAAATAGACGTAAGCCTCGTTCCGCTGGGCTATCAGAAAATAGAAGGACTGGCCGGAACCATTCTCGAATCGTTAAAAAGTCAGGGAGGATTTATCGCTGTACACGACAAAAGTGACCCGGAAGTCATTCAATCACTTTTCCAATGTAGCAAGAAAAGCTTCAAACAAGCAATCGGTGCCCTTTACAAACAACATCTTATCACGATGGAAAACGGCGGCATAAGTTTAGCAAAAAAGCAGGATCAAACAGCCGAATAACACTACATTTAACTAAATATCAAACATTTACGAGTGACGCCACCTTATATATGCAGCGTCACTCGTTTTATTATTAACTTTTTCCGGCACAAGTCATTCCTGATAAAATCCAATACCCTCCCGAAAGAGCCTAATACTTTACAAGAAGTTTCTTGTTGAATACTAACTTGTATTTTAGATTCAAACCTATATATTTTTAATCTTTCGACCATGGGCAACTTCAAATTTGACCTAGGTCAACTATAAATTCGACCTGGGTCAACTACGTATTTCACCTGGGTCGAATGATTAAGAAGTTATAACTTTACATCTAATTATATACTAGTAAAGGGGTTAAGGTAAATAGTATGATCGCTAAAAAATAGAGGCAATGATACCAAACAAAAAGTGACGCCGTCCTAAATAGCCAGCGTCACCTTCTACATATTGATAATTAATAGCTTCGTACTTACAATTCTTTTTTGAAGCTGTTTTTAATCTAACTTTAATACAGCAAGGAATGCCTTCTGCGGAACTTCTACCGATCCGATCTGCTTCATTCGTTTCTTACCTTCTTTCTGTTTTTCCAGCAATTTACGTTTACGTGAAATATCACCACCATAACATTTAGCTGTTACATCCTTACGTACTGCCTTGATCGTCTCACGGGCAATGATCTTCGCTCCGATAGCTGCCTGAATGGCAATATCAAACTGCTGGCGAGGTATCAACTCCTTCAGTTTTTCACACATACGACGGCCGAATGCCACACTGTTATCCACATGTGTCAATGTAGACAGGGCATCCACCGGCTCACCGTTCAACAGGATATCCAGCTTCACCAATTTACTCGGGCGGAAATCATGGATATGGTAGTCAAAAGAGGCATATCCTTTAGAGATACTCTTCAGTTTATCATAGAAGTCGATCACAATTTCCCCTAAAGGCATATCGTAATGGATTTCCACACGATCGCCTGAAATATATTCCTGTTTCAGCAGAATACCACGTTTACCCAGACAAAGTGTCATGATCGGACCGATAAAAGTCGTGTTCGTTATGACAGAAGCACGAATATATGGCTCATCGATATGATCGATCAATGTCGGTTCAGGCAAACCGCTAGGGTTATGAACTTCTATACAATTACCTTTTTTATCATATACTTTGTACGATACGTTAGGTACTGTCGTGATCACATCCATATTGAATTCACGGTCCAGGCGTTCCTGGACAATCTCCATATGCAACAATCCCAGGAATCCGCAACGGAAACCAAAACCCAGAGCGGCAGAACTTTCCGGCTGGAATGTCAGGGAGGCATCATTCAATTGCAGTTTCTCCAATGACGCACGCAGATTTTCAAAATCTTCGCTGTCGATCGGATACACACCGGCAAACACCATCGGCTTCACTTCCTCGAAACCGGCTATACCAGCCTTTGCCGAACGGGCTACATGAGTTATAGTATCGCCGACCTTTACTTCTTTTGATGTTTTAATACCGGAAATGATATAACCCACATCACCGGTTCTGATTTCACTGCGTGGTGACATTTCCAGCTTTAATACACCGACTTCGTCTGCGTCATATTCTTTTCCTGTAGCGATAAACTTGACATGGTCTCCTTTTCGGATCACACCGTTCACCACCTTGAAATAGGCAATAATGCCACGGAATGAATTAAATACGGAGTCAAAGATAAGACACTGAAGCGGTGCTTCCGGATCTCCTTTGGGAGCCGGCACTTTTTCAATGATCGTATCGAGGATCTGAAAAACACCTTCACCGGTCTTACCGCTTGCCCGGATAATATCCTCACGTGGACAGCCCAACAGTTCAACGATCTGATCTTCCACTTCATCCGGCATGGCACTGGGAAGGTCGATCTTATTCATGACCGGGATGATCTCCAGATCATTTTCGATCGCCATATACAGATTGGATATAGTCTGCGCCTGGATTCCCTGGGCGGCATCGATAATCAGCAAAGCCCCTTCACATGCAGCAATAGAGCGGGAAACTTCATACGAAAAGTCGACGTGTCCCGGCGTATCGATCAAATTCAGGATATATTCTTCACCTTTATAATTATATTTCATCTGAATGGCATGACTCTTGATCGTAATGCCTCGTTCGCGCTCCAGATCCATATCATCGAGGACCTGCGCTTGTAAGTCTTTGCCTTCGACTGTCTTGGTATATTCAAGCAAACGGTCAGCCAAAGTACTCTTACCATGGTCAATATGAGCAATAATACAGAAATTGCGGATATTCTTCATGTGCTAATTTATTTTAGGTGTGCAAAGATAGGAATTTTAGGTCAAAAACTATACTTTTGGCATACCATTTGTTGTTAATATTATATGACACTACAAGAAATAAATAAAGCTTACAACCGTATTATCGGTTCATTAGATAGCAAGGAGTTAAAGAATGCTTTTGATTCCATTCAGGCACTCATTTCCGGAAGCCGTGAAATATCGTTCCAGGACAAATTGAATGAGTTGCAGGATACATATAAATATATGTTGCGTTATCGCATCGAAGGAGCCAAAGATCCGATGCAGGAACAGATATATAATAAGATCCAGACCTCCTCATACGAGTTGGCCGACCGGATCAAGCATAAAGCAATGGCTGTTGAATCGCCTTTGGCCTTCTATAGCCGGCGCAGGAGTTTGCAGGTCCAGCCTAACGTGACTTTCGAGAATCTCCACCTCCAACTAAGCAAGCATTATGCGACAGGAAACAGGGCCGAATATGACGCCATGCTCATTGTTCTGTTCAATAAGATATGGGTATCCGATCCTTTCACGGTTGAAGATGCTGCTGTTATAAAGAATATTCTTTTCGATAACGAACTTCCGTTTACGGCAGGTTGTCAGATTGTTTCATCGCTGACGCTCGGTTTACAGGCTGCTTTCGACCCGGAAAAAATGATGTTATTGTTTGATGCGGCAAATCATAGGAATGAAGAGATCAAAGTACGTGCGCTGATCTCCATCCTGCTTACATTATATACTTATAGAAAAAGAACGGCTCTTTATCCGCAAATAATAGACAGGCTGGATGCTCTTTCAGAGGTTCCCGGCTTCACGAAAGCTATACGGACCATCACACTGCGTTTTATCTTGGCCCGTGAAACAGAAAAGATTACACGGAAACTACAGAATGAGATCATTCCCGAAATGATGAAACTGAGTCCTAAGATCAGCAATAAAATAAATCTGAAAGACATTACCCCGGAACAGCTTGGAGAGGAAATGAATCCGGAATGGGAAAATATATTTGCCGACAGTTCACTGGGTAAAAAGATGGAAGAATTCAGTGAACTGCAACAGGAAGGTGCCGATGTCATGCATTCCACCTTCGTTCATTTGAAAAGTTTCCCCTTCTTCCGCGAACTGAGCAACTGGCTTTTGCCGTTTACGACAGAACATTCATCGTTCGGGGATCGTTTTAACCAGAACAATGGTGAAAAACAGATGCTGGACTCCATGACGCTGGCAGCATTCATGTGCAATTCCGACAAATATTCATTATACTTCAGTATGATGCAGTTGCCTGAAGAAGCTAAAAAAATGATGATGAATCAGTTTGACAGCCAAGCTACTGAAATGATCCAACAGAATAAAGAAGAACTGATCAGTAAACGGGGCAAACTGGAAACGATTACAGGACAATATATACAAGACCTGTACCGCTTCTTTAAAATATATCCGGGACATTTGGATTTCAACGACATTTTCACATTGCCTCTTGACTTTCATAACCTCGCTATTTTGCGTCCTTATATCTCCGATGAAGAAAGTCTGAGTACGATTGCAGAATACTACCTGCGAAAAAACTATTTCAGTGATGCTCTGACCATCTTTAACCAATTAGCAGAGACGAATCAGGAGAGTGATATACTTTTCCAGAAAATAGGCTACTGTAAGCAGATGAATGATGATTTACAGGGAGCTCTCGACGCTTATTTGAGGGCAGATCTTTTAAATCCGCAAAGCAAATGGGTGATCCGTCGGATTGCCGGTTGCTACCGTTCGCTGAAAGAACCGGAAGAAGCATTAAAGTACTATCGCCGGTACGAGAAGCTAAACCCTGATAATTTATCTATTACAATCAGTATCGGACATTGTTACCTGGAACTCAAAAACTACAGTGAAGCATTGAAATGTTTCTTCAAGGTTGATTATATGGATAGCAATAGCAAGGCATGGCGTCCTATAGCCTGGTGTTCGTTCCTAACCGGTAAATATGACCAGGCACGCAATTATTACAAAAAGATATTGGCTGATCAGCCCAATACGCAGGACCTGCTAAATGCCGGCCATACGGAATGGGCTCTGCAAAATATAAAAGGGGCTATAGAATTCTACAGGCAGGCTATAGAAAAAGAAGACGGGAATTTCTATAAGTTCCAGGAAGAATTCAATCAGGACATCCCGGATTTAATCGTGGCCGGTATAGAAGATTCAGAAATATCCCTGATGATGGATCAGTTGAGGTATGTGCTAAATGATTCTTTATAAAATAAACTATAAACAACATACAGATAATACAGATCAGGCAGATTTACATGGTAAAGAATCCATGTAAATCTGCCTGATCTGTATTATTCATGTGCCATAAGCAAATGATGCAACCACCTACCCTGTTATACAGGTTCAACTGGTATACAAATATCCACAATAAACTTTTTTTCCGGATGTTCGTCATGGTTATTCTGATAAATCTCATAATGATGTCCATAACCACACTTACAGCCATTTTCTTCCAATAAATCGAACATTGCCATCCAGGCAGCCGGAAACTCAGACATAGATAATTCAAAACGTCCAACCGCATACAACCCGCCGGAGAGCCTATAACTTCCAATAAATCCTTCCGGCTTCATTTCTTCCGGAACAAACATGGCCGCATCGGCTGTTAATTTATCAACCGGGGTAACACGAGGATCATCATGATAGACGGACAATAACCTCATATCCGGTTGTGAAACAAACCCTCTGGGCAATGCCCACTTCATAAGATTGGCAAAAGCCTCCTGCATCTGGTCCAATGCTCCCTGATGACGACAATAAATAATAGCCCTCTCAGGCATTTGCTTAATTTCAAAAGTGCAATTCATATCCATACCATTTACTTTGATTGTTTTATCACGACAAAAATAGCGTGAATAAAGCGAGGTATGTTGCTCGTTTATGCTCTTGAATTGACATTTCTTGCTATCCGGATATCCGTTCTTGCGACGATACTCTTCGGCAGAAATACCAAAATGACGTTTGAAACTACGACAAAAAGAAGAGGCGGAAGAAAACCCCCAATCATAAGCCACATCCTTGATCGCAGCAGGATCACTCAGCAAAACATTGGCGGCCCGCTCCAATCTTCTCCGAAGAATATACTTTCCTACAGGTTCACCCATGGAGGCAGTAAATATCCGATGAAAATGATAAGTAGAAATATCAACTAACGACGATAACTCATCTATCGATACTTGCCTGTTCAGATTTGAATTAATATAATCAATAACCCGGTTGATTTGTTTTGTATGATCTTGTAATGTTGTATTCGCCACGTTATATGTGTATTTGAATGAGGTACAAATATAGGAATTGGTATTCATATATAAAAAGGAGCTCTTCATAAAGAGAAAAAGGAACCAACCTTACGATTGATTCCTTTCATTTGTTTGGAGTCTGTGACTCTAAAACGGCGGCTATCTACTCTCCCACTTTTACGCAGTACCATCGACGTGGTTGGGCTTAACTTCTCTGTTCGGAATGGGAAGAGGTGGATCCCCAACGCTATAACCACCTTAATACCTTT
>NZ_JAMOKT010000051.1:0-56132 GCF_023656795.1 Parabacteroides caeci | reverse complement strand
TAGTTAAGACTTTTCTTTCTGCAAGATTACCTTTATTCCCCAATTACACAACTTTTTTTGAAATATTTTAATGATTTATGCCACAAAACATATTTTAATAGAAATTTTGGTGCGGTTGCCCTGGTTTAATTCCTGCTTTTTCATCCGGATGATAAGAACTGTCTCTTTAATGGATGCCAGTAATGTGAATATAGCTATCGACCAGATTGTTTTGATATTTGCAGTCATAACATATAGAATCTTTTCGTATATTTGACAAAACCAATTAAATCATCTGTATCATGGACATGCAAGTGTTTCTCAATAATTATCATGAGGCCTTCGGTGAGAAAGTCGATCTTCCTATTGTCTTTTGGTATTCGGAGCAACCGGTAAATCCGGTCGATAAAATCGGAGGATGTTTATTCAAATGCATGAAAGAGGTTAGAGCCGGACAAACGGTTAGTTTGAGTGTGGAAACTATCGGTTGTGGTGGCGGAAAATTCTATACGGGTTTTACGGAGATGCCTGAACGGATTCCCGGATTTGTGTCTTTAAAAGAAAAATACAAACAAACACCCGAAGGTGTTTCTGAGTTTTTGGAAGAGTTGCAGGTTCCGAGAGCAAAGATGGATTATCTGAATTTTACCCGAATGGATAAAGTCGAGAATTTTGACAATCTGGAAGGTATCCTGTTTTTGGCGACACCCGATATGCTTTCCGGTTTGGCTACCTGGGCCTTTTTCGATAATAACTCAGAGGATGCCGTTACCTCTCTATTCGGTTCCGGTTGTTGCTCTGTAGTCACACAAGCCGTTATTGAGAATGCGAGAGGAGGAAAACGTACCTTCATCGGGTTTTTCGATCCTTCTGTACGCCCTTATTTTGAACCGGATATTTTAAGTTTTATGATACCTATGTCCCGATTTAAAGAAATGTATGATACGATGCGGAGTAGCTGTCTGTTCGACACACATGCCTGGGGAAAAATCAAGGAAAGAATGAATAACAGATAAAACAACTAACAAATAATATAATGCCATATATCACAGTTGAAGGCGGCTCACTTACCCATGAACAAAAAAGTGAATTAATCCGGAGAATGACAGAAGTAGCTTCTGAAGTAATGCAGATACCGGTAGAATTCTTCCTATGTACGATTAAAGAATTACCGGATGAAAATATAGGAATAGGAGGCCGGACTATTGATGTGATAAAGCAGGAGTATTTGCAAAATAAAAAGTAAAAGGATGGATTATAAGCATATACTTTCTTGTTGGCACAAACTGGAACATTTCTCTCCGGCACTTTTGCCGAAGGATTCCAGTGTGAAACGATTGAACGATCTTCCCTGGATACGTCCGTTGATGGCAAGAGATCCAAAGAAAACGATCCAGTACACGATCTATCTGGGTGTATTTTCTATGAGTTCTGTGTCTGATTTTGTAAAAGCATTCTTTAAAGACGAAAGTATTAATCCGAATGTGACTGATGCAAGAGTTTGTTACGCTTCTGTTAAACTGGATTGTCAAGGTATATACATACAAAATTCTTTCGGACTTTCTACTATGCCGTGGGCGTTAAGACAGTTGGAAGAGAATAAAGTAGATACTAATACCTGGTCAGATGATTTTAAAGAACTAAAAGATAATCTGTTTGAACGCTTGACAGAAAATCAGAAAGAACTGGCTGATGATAATAAAAGCTATTTGTCAGATGTTCAGACACTCGAAAACCTGTGGGAGATACAATCCTTAATCGTACAGAAGTTGAAATGGAGTACTTCTCCGCAGACAGAAATATATATACGTACAGAAGAAGTATATAAGAAAAATAATCCTTCTGATCCGGACGAGTCTAATGCCGATATTCTGAATAGTTTCTATATCGAAGACCTGGAACGGGTGATTACATCTTATGAAAAAGGGGATTACCGGAAAACTTTCAAAGATTATTTAAGTGCTTGCCTGAATAAAGATTTTGTTCATTCCGATCTCTCTCTTCACCCGGATATTTTGAGGGAAAGTTTGATTCCGGAGAATTATCCCGATGGTTGTTGGCCGTCACCTTATTCGGCAAGTTTGATGCAGCAGTTTGCTGTGAATACAGTCTATAAGGAGTTGTCCGGAGAAAAACAGGAGGGATTGTTCTCTGTCAATGGACCTCCCGGAACCGGAAAGACGACTTTATTACGGGATATTATTGCGGCCATTTTAGTGAAGCGTGCTAAAAATATGGTCCGTTTTAATGATCCGGCAAAAGCATTTCGTAAAATAGGTGAGGTGCAGGTGAGCGAAAAATACACTCCGTTTATCTATGAGCCGGACCCGTCAATTTGTGACGGAGGTATTGTTGTCACTTCATCAAATAATGGAGCGGTAGAGAATATTTCGAAAGAGTTGCCCTTGAAAAGTGAAGTGAAAGGTTATTCTGATCTGGTTGGGTATTTTCGGCAAGTGAGTGAAGAATGTCTGGATGAAAAATATTGGGGGATAATTGCCGCCGTTTTAGGTAATAAGGAGAACCAGCGAAAACTGATCGGTTGTATTTGGAATGGCAATTCGGAGAAAGAGACCTATACATTAAAGCAGCATTTAGCCGATTATAAGCCGACGGAAGAGGAATGGCTCGGTGTCGTTTCTTCTTTTGAAAGAAAACTCAGTGAAGTGAAGGCAGAGAAATCCCGTCTGACCGGTTTTATGCAAAATGCAGAAAACATAGAGAAGATCCGCCTCAAACTGGAGGACATAGCCTACCGTTTGACTGTTGATGAAAAGGAATTGGATACCCGGATAGAAGCCTCAAATTTGTTGTCTGCTGAAATAGATGAAAGTAGACGAAGAAGGGAAGAGGTTAAAACTGAAATGCAGTTGTTACAATCAACTCGTCCCAGTTTTTTTACTTATTGGTTCAGTAAAGATGTTCGGACACAATATAAAAAGGCGGTTGCTTCTGTTTTATCAGAATACAATATATCAGGTGAAAGATTAGCCCGGCAGAATGCAGAATTACAAAAACTTTGTACTGAAATTGAGACGCTGAAAAGCAAATGGGAAAAAAGTAAAAGAGAGCATGACGAAATAGATGAACAATATAAACTGTTGTTGAACTCTGTTGAAAAAGCTCGTGAAGAGTTAAAAGGGGCATATGCTGATGCTTCTTTCTGGCAACGAATTGAGTCGAAAGAAGTACAGGAGACCACTCCCTGGTATTCAGAAACGTTGAAAAGATTACAATCGGAATTGTTTGTCGAAGCCATGAAAGTGAACGAGTTGTTTCTCTTGCGGGCAAATGCTACTTCAAGCCGTATAAAAACGACACTGGATGGTTTCTTCAATTTCCTGAAAACAGGAGGGAACCTTACCGAAAAAGAAATACAGGCAATGTGGAATACATTTTGGCTGGTCGTTCCTGTAGTCTCTTCCACTTTTGCTTCTATTCAGCGTATGTTTAGTTCATTGGGTACCGGTTCTATTCCGTGGTTATTTGTTGATGAGGCCGGACAGGCTGTTCCACAGGCCGCAGCCGGAGCGATCTGGCGTTCAAAGCGGGCTGTTATTGTGGGCGACCCTTTCCAGATAGAGCCTGTCGTAACGATACCGGAACAGATCATCAATAATTTTAGTCGTTATTTTGGTCTGGACAAGACACAGATACATACTTCGCTCTCTGTTCAGTCTATGGCCGACCGGGCAAATCCGTATGGCTGGGTTACCAATGATACCTGGACCGGTTCGCCTTTACGGGTTCACCGCCGTTGTATCGATCCGATGTTTTCTATCGCAAATGAGATTGCATATAATAATATGATGTATAATTCGACTTTTGGCAGTACCTCAAACCTGATTATGCAGAATGGATTTGTACAGGTAGAAGGGAATGTCAGTGGCCGCCATTATGTTCCGGAACAAGGTATGGCAATCAAGCTAATGATAATGGAAGAAATCCGTCAATTACAGGATTTACCGGATTTGTTTGTTATTTCGCCTTTTTCAGAGATTCCGTCTATCCTGAAAAAAGAATTACGTCAACCGATAAGGAAAGCCCTTGCCCCGTTTAAGCAGATAGATGATGACACCCCTAAAAAATGGTTGGATAGCCATATCGGAACAGTGCATACTTTCCAGGGGAAACAGGCCGCCGGTGTAATTTTCTGTCTGGGACTTGATGAAAAGACAAAAGGTGCTGCAACCTGGGCTTCATCCAAACCGAATTTGTTGAATGTGGCTTTGACACGTGCTAAATTTAGGTTTGTTGCTGTGGGGGATGGGAAGATTTGGTTGAGGCAGCCTTATTTTTGTAAATTGAAGGGATTATAATCAAAATATTTAATGGAATAAATACAATAATATATTGTATGTTTTTACAGAAGAAATAGAATCTCTACCAAAAGGTAAGGATATAAAGATGTTGTTTTTAGATGGTGTACATTTTGCTAATGTAATTTCAGACATTTACACTTTTAATGATTTATTGGAATATGCTATTTCCCAAGCATCTTTAAAAGGAAATATTTATTGTTCAACAAGTCTGAAAAAGTAATGATATTGTAACATCGGTAAGGTTGAGAATTTTTATAATTCTTTATTTGCAACACCAAAAGGAATGTGAACAGCCGGAATTTCATCTATATGGTCAAGATGAACCATCTGATCATCAAAGAATATATGAGGTTTCATGATATTCAAAATTCTGGCTTTGTCTATTCCTCCTAGAAAAAAGGCTTCGTCAACGTCTACTTTCTAATAATTAAGAGTATTGATCATTCTCTCATGTGCAGGAGCATTTCTAGCGGTCACGATAGCTGTTTTCAAAATTCGTTGATATTTTGGATTTTGACTAGCCTTTCTCTGTTCTAATTTCTGATAAAAAGAGATTTTTTTTAATAACTCTATAACGGGACCATTTTTTAGAGGTTCAGTAGCGTGGTCAACTTCATATTTATGGTAGGTTTGAAGGTTATTTGTTGTCTTGTACACTTTTTCAGCTTCGTCATCGGCTAAAACTCCATCAAAGTCAAAGGCAAGTCTTAATTCTTTATCTTCTTCATCATCCATAACTGCGGTTTTGTTTAGCACTCTTCCTGCGGCAGTTCCACTATCCAATGCTTTTTTGACATCAGCTTCATTGGCTGAAAGAAAAAGTGAAGCATTGAATGCTGGAAGATATTGGAAATGGGATGAACCTGAAGAAAATCCAGCTCTTGTTATATTTAACTGATAATGTTTTATAGAGTTAAATGCTCTCATCCCTGTTTCAGGACTATTGCGGGACATGAGAATGACTTCTATAGGTTGCTCATCTGGAAATGATTCATTTAATCGAAGTAAACGACTTATAAATGGAAATGCAACTCCTTTTTCAAAAGGTTTGTCTATATATTTTTTCTGATATTCTTTATATGGTTGTACACCTTGGGCTTTGAAGATGCTATCAGATTCAGTTAAATCAAAAAGGGCACTTGATGCAACTGCGATTACAAGTTTTTTTTCTATAGGGTATGCCATTTTTCTTTCTTATTTATCTTATTTTTCTATTTCAAAAGAATAGTCATATTTTATTATAGATTGATTCCTAACATTCTCGATCCAAGCCTTCGTCTTGTGGTTTTCATCTGAGATCATTTTAGGAGTATAGTTTTTATATTTTTCATATACGTAATTCAAGGTATTTAATTCACTTTCAGAAAATATATTTTTATCAACAAATTCTTTTGTTGTTAATAGTTCTCCGATATTTCCGTTAGCAAATTCGACAGCCTCTCTTTCTATTCCTCCGATATTATCATAAATAGTTTGATATTTATTGGGTACACATCCATAAGGATATGCAACATATTCCAAGCCGCTCAACCCTATTGCATATTCTTTATAATGATAAAAATCAGTATAAAACAATAATTTATTAAGTTTGGTAGGACAAAGAGAACCACTTTTATTCAGAAAAAAAGTAATTATATTTTTTAGTTTAACTATATCTTGTTTTACATACCCATTTTTGATGGATCTTTGTATCTTGTTGAATATTAATCGTTTTTCGAATCTGTCGCAGCCTGTTTGTGGCATTCTATCCAATTTGCAGATTATATTTTTGTATTCTTTTTCTGTGAATTGATGTATAGAATTCTCAACCAAAGCTCTAAAAACTTTAGGATCTTGTATACTGAATAATGTCTTACCATTACTTTCATTAGGAAGTAATCCCTTTTCATATAAATTATACTGATTCTCTCCAAAACCTAGTATTTTGGACATCTTGGCGCAAGATAGACCATACTTTTCTCTCATACTCAAGATTTCATCAGGATAAGGAATACCATATTTTTCTCTATATTGATTATGTATTTGAGTTATCCATAATTCATCTTGTTCAGTTGTGGTGAATTCTTCGCCAGTAATATCACATTTGTAATAACAAGATGTTACAGTATATTTTGAACCTCTGAACTCAACTTCTTTCGTTTCATATACTAAAGTTGCGTTACCATCAGCAAACGGACTTTCAATAACCTTTTTCATGATCAATTACGTTTTGGTTTTTCTCACGATCAATAAAAACTATATGAAATATAGTTAGTTTGATTTTAAATTGGCTTAAAAATAGCTTGACCTCATCTTCAGTTGTCATATCGATTAACTTTATGATTGGCAAAGATCGATATACTTTTCAAAATAAACAAGAAAACCAACTATAAAGTTGAAAAAATGAATAAATTAACATTAGTGCATAATTTGATTGCTCGTGTCTCGGGAATGCCTGGAATGCTAAAGTGACAAAATCATTTTGTTATTGGAACCTCATTATACAGATTTTATATAGATACAGACTGTCTGATAAATACTTATATCTCATTCTCCAGTATTTCCCATATACCATATTTCTACATATCTCTTCAATTTTCAATCATTTAATCTCTTATCTCTGTAATGATCTAAATCATTATTTTGGTCATGTACAAAAATACTCTCATTCTTAATCAAAATGACAGTCGCATTTGAGTCAAATTTTTCATCCGTCTGGAATGAGATACACCCTTGGGGACTGCTTCTTTCTAATTTTTTTTTCATCAATTTCGACCTTTGTGTCAGCCACTTTCCAAAATCATCTAAATGATTTCCCCAATTCATCTGCATAACTTGCTCCAATCATCTATGGTTTATTGAAATCTTCGCTAAAAGGTGTGGATAAATATGGTGGAAAAGCCTGGAAGGGGACTTTTTACATATTTGTTTGTTTTTGAAAATACTATATAAATGAAAGGTCTAAAAAAGTATGTGGATGGTACGCGGATGACGCTAATCTGCTCAATCTGCGTCATCCGTGTGCTATTTACATACTTATTGATTTCCGGCCTGTTTTCTCCATGCCGGATCTTTTTCCAATATCTTCTGATAGATGGGGCAATCGGGAGTATGCGCCCCTTCGAGATAGCCTGTGCTTAACAGAAATTCATTGACGATCTCCCCACCAGTAAATTTGAATGTTTTCTTGAATAGTTTAGTCCATTCATCCTTGGTTTTAGGGTGATGGTGATCTAGCCAGTTTTTAAATGAACCATATTCACTTTTCAGTTCCATAATGGCCTGTGCATTGTGGATGGCGGCTTTTACTTTTAGTCTGTTCCGAATGATACCGGAATCGGCTAAAAGCCTGGCTTCGTCTGTTTCCGTATAGTTTGAGATGGTTTCGATATTGAAATTATCATAGGCTGTGCGGAAAGCGGTTTCTTTTTTGAGTATGGTCGACCAGCTTAAACCTGCCTGATTGATTTCCAGAAGGAGCCTGCCGAATAATTCATTATCATCTTCGATAGGGAAACCATATTTTTCATCGTGATATGTCTTGTTAAGATCAATAGCCCAACCAGTAGTAGTCTTTATGTATTCGCAGTATGACATAATTCGGTATTATTTAGAATTTTATGAATAGACAAAAGTAATTATTTATTTCAGAAGAACCTATATATGGGAGTATAACTGAAGATAGTAGTTCTTTTATACATGTGGTTGTGTAATTTTCAGTACATTTGGATGCAATATGAAAAGTTATAGTAGTAATGAATTTTGAGCAGTTAGCAACTATCATAGAGAATACTCATTTGCAATTACAGCAAAATGCAGTAAAGGCAGTCAACCAATTCCAGACTATCCGTAATTGGCTAGTGGGTTTTTATCTTGTTGAGTTTGAACAGAGTGGCGAAGACCGGGCAGAATATGGCGAACAGTTATTGAAAAAACTGGAACAAAAAGTGAATCAGAAAGGATTAAATGTGACTCTATTTCAATGGTCGAGGAAGTTTTATCTTACTTATCCTGCATTTGCCAGACTTATTGACGGCTCATTTCGATTAATTTATGCGACAGCGTCACATAAATCGTTGGAAGAGGATAAAGACCAGATTTGTGCGACACTGTCGCATAAATTGCAAATGATTGATGGAGAATGTGATAGGGGTGGAATGCCTGCTGATAAAATATTTTCTTCAATATCTTTCTCTCATTTTATAGAACTACTAAAGATCGATGATCCTATTAAACGAATGTATTATGAGATGCTCACTATTCAGACCGGGCTTTCTGTTCGTGAACTTAGACGTCAGATAGGTGCATTGAGTTATGAACGTGTCGGATTGTCCGGCAATATGGAAAATGCTCTTGCTACCATTCGGCAAAAAATCCATCCGCAAACCATTACCGATGCCGTCAAAGATGATTATTTCTTTGAGTTCTTGAATATTCCACCACAACGTTTATCCTTTGTCAAAGAAGATGAACTTGAAACTCTTTTACTCGACCACTTGCGTGATTTTATTATAGAATTGGGTAATGGGTTTTGCTTTGAAGCAAGACAAAAACGTATTCTGATTGGTGATGAATTTTATTTTATTGATATGGTATTTTACCATAGAATATTAAAATGCCATGTTCTTTGCGAACTGAAAGTCTCTGCGTTTAGTCATTCGCATGTGTCGCAGTTATATTCGTATTTGAATTATTATCGGGCAGAAATAATGGAATCCGGAGATAATCCACCTATCGGCATTTTGCTGGTGACAGATAAGAATGATGCTTTAGTTCAATATGCTACAACTGGCTTAGATGAACAGATTTTTGTTTCTAAATACAAATTACAACTTCCAACGGAGCAGCAGTTGAAAGATTTAATATTGAAGACATTAATCTGTAAATAACCCAATTGTTTTTTTCTTAAAATAATACGCTAAATGTCCACGAACCATATATTAATCATTGCATTAAGTAACCATCCTATTTTGGGACCTTTACTTATTCCTTATTTTGCTAAAACTGTGTCTCAGGATGTTATCAGTGTGGAGGAACAGGCTACCCATGCGGGAAACGATACGGAGTTGTCTGAGATGGAGAAGCAGGTAATTGCTATTGCGCAAAGTTATTCCGAAAAGAACCTGATGCAGGTATATTCCAGGCAACAGACAGTGGCCGGCTTTTTGAGTTCGGTGACAGCGGAGATGTTGAAGAAGCAACTCCGTCCTTTCATTGATAAGAAAATAAGGGAGATGGTTCGGTTGATGCAGGCGAATCATTTGCCGGTATATATGAAAGAACCCGGTGTGAAACTGCTTTATGAGCATGACCGGATGCGTTTTTCAGGGAATATTGCGGAGATCTCTTTCCGCTTCGAGATAACAGATCATTTTTTCCGTTATTCAGCCGTCTGTCGTATGGATGGAGAAGAGATTCCTTTACAGAAAAAGAGAAAGTTTATGGTTTTGTCTTCAAAACCGGCTATCCTCTTGTTGGATGATCGGCTCTTAGTTTTCAAGCGGATTGAGGCTTCGAAAGTCACCCCGTTTCTGACCCGGAAATATGTGGAAGTGCCGCTGGCCGATGCTGAAAAGTACCTGGAGATGGTCGCACTTCCTCTGATTTGCGATTATCCTGCCACCTCTTCCGGCTTCGATCTTATTCACGAAATGAGAACCTGTATCCCTGAATTGTCTGTGGAACGGTCGATTAATGACGAGCCGGCACTTCAGTTGCGTTTCCGGTATGGAGACCGTTATTTCTCGCCGGGAAAGAAAAGCCAGCTGACTTATCCCCGGTTGGAAAAGGTCGACGGAAAACCAGCCATCTATTATTATACACGTGATTTGCAGTTGGAACAAATCTATATCAACTTACTGGAGAAATGGGGCTTCAAACAGATAACGGATGTTCAGTTTGTCAGGGTTGTCGAAACAGGCGGTTATACGTTTATCGACTGGCTGCAACAACATAAGGCAGAGTTGGAGTCTTGCTTTTCTTTTGTGAAGACGGACACGTCTCTCCGGTATTATCTGGGAGAAATTTCGCTGGCACAGGAGATTTCTCCTTCTCCTGACTGGTTCGATATCCGTATTACAGTGCGTATGGAGGATTTTCTGTTCCCTTTTATCCGTTTCAGGAAGCATATTCTGGAAGGGAAAAGGGAGTTTGTGCTGCCAGACGGACAGGTCGCCTTACTTCCTGAAGACTGGTTCGAGAAATATAGCGATCTGTTTACTTTCGGTGATGACAGGCCGGAAGAGATCAGGGTTCGTAAAATGCATCTGGGAGTTGTTTCCGCGTTGGAACAGGAGGATACTGTTTCGAAGGTGTATGTACAGAAAGAATCGGTTGTTGTTCCTCCGAAGATAAAGACTGTTTTGCGTCCGTATCAGCAGGACGGTTTTTCCTGGCTGGTCCATCTGGCTGCCAACGGCTTTGGCGGCTGCCTGGCGGATGATATGGGGTTGGGAAAAACGTTGCAGACGATTACGCTGTTGCAACATATCTATGATCCGGAAGAACCGAAAGCGGTTGTGTTATCTTCTCCCGCTCCGCAAAATATAACGGTTGATAGCAGCGGGCAGTTCTCCTTTTTCGGAATGGATATGCCCGGTGAGATACCGTATGAAGAGGTGAAAAAGGAGAAGGAGGAAACGACGGCTCCCGCTTCATTAGTCGTTGTGCCGACCTCTTTGTTGCCGAACTGGAAACGGGAGATCCGGAAGTTCAGCACATTGAGTGTTTATACTTATATGGGAGATCAAAAGAGGAAAGAACCGTGGAAGAGTTTCGACCGATATAATATTGTATTGGTTACTTACGGGCTTCTTCGGAGGGATATCGAACTGTTGGAGAAGTATCGTTTTACGTATGTGATACTGGATGAAAGCCAGAATATAAAGAACCCGGCTTCCATGACATACCATTCGGTTGTCCGTCTGCAATGTGAACATCGCCTGGTGCTGACCGGGACACCGATCGAAAATTCGCTGAAAGATCTGTGGGCGCAATTCAACTTTATTAATTCCGGTCTGCTGGGTTCTGCGGACGGATTCCGGAAACATTTTATCCATCCGATAACAAAGGAAGGAAACGAGAATGCCCGCAAACGCTTGCAGCAGATTATCCGTCCGTTCTTTCTGAGGCGTACCAAGCAACAGGTGGCTCCCGAACTTCCCCCGTTGACGGAAGAGGTGGTCTATTGCGAAATGACACCGGAACAACGGGAGGTTTACCAGAAAGAGAAGAATGCGCTGCGGAATACGATTTTGCAGGAGCGCCATAAGAACTCATTTGTCGCATTGAACGGTATAACCCGTTTGCGCCAGTTGGCGAATCATCCTCACATGGTTTTAGCGGACTATGAAGGCGGCTCGGGGAAGATGGAGCAGGTGTTGGATGCTTTTGAAACGCTGGTCAGTGAAGGGCATAAGGTGCTGATATTCTCGTCTTTCGTTACACATCTGAAACTGTTGGCGGATGCCTTCACCGAGCGTGAATGGCTGTATGCGATGTTAACGGGAAGTACCCTCGACCGGGAAAGCGAAATTACCCGTTTTTCCACCCGCAGCGATGTTTCCGCCTTTTTCATTTCCCTGAAAGCCGGTGGGGTAGGATTGAACCTGACGGATGCCGATTATGTTTTCATCCTCGATCCCTGGTGGAATCCGGCAGCCGAGTTGCAGGCGGAAAGCCGTGCCCATCGTATCGGACAGGAAAAGCAGGTCTTTGTCTACCGCTTTATTACTGCCGACACGATCGAGGAGAAGATACGCAACCTCCAGGAATCCAAGAGCGAACTGGCTGAAACATTCATCTCGGAAAACGATCCGCTAAAGTCACTGACGGATAAAGAGTGGGAAGAATTGCTGTAACTTTCCGCTTTTTCGCACGTAATTGAATGGAAAACGGTATATTTGTAGACATGAAATTTCAAAAAGCCGTCAGATCATGAGAAAGAAATATCCTATCGGAATACAGAACTTTGAAAGTCTCCGTAATGACGGATACTTTTATGTCGATAAAACATCGTTGGTTTACCAGTTAGTAAACAGTGGACGGTATTATTTTCTCAGCCGCCCGCGCCGTTTTGGGAAGAGTCTGCTGGTATCGACGCTTGAGGCTTACTTCGAAGGGAAGCGTGAACTTTTTGAAGGACTGGCTATGGACAAGCTGGAAAAGGACTGGGTGAAACGTCCTGTGCTGCACATCGACCTCAATGCACAGAAATACGATACGCCGGAAAGCCTGAAGCATATTCTCCATGCAACATTATCGGAATGGGAAAAGATTTATGGTGCTCAAGCATCCGAAATAGGATTGTCACTGCGCTTCCAAGGCATCATCCGCCGGGCTTATGAAAAGACGGGCCACCGTGTGGTGATACTGGTCGATGAATACGACAAGCCTATGTTGCAGGCTATTGGCAACGAGGAATTGCAGAAGTCGTTTCGCGACACGTTGCAGGCCTTTTACGGTGCGCTGAAAAGTATGGACGGCTGCATAAAGTTCGCGTTGCTGACGGGAGTTACCAAATTTGGCAAAGTGAGTGTGTTCAGCGCTTTGAATAATCTGAAAGATTTGTCGATGGACGAACGCTATGTTGAAATATGCGGTATAAGCGAAAGAGAGATACATCATTACCTGGAAGAAGAATTACACGAATTGGCGGGTAAACAGAAAATGACTTACGAAGAAGTATGCAACGAACTGAAAGTATGCTATGACGGCTATCATTTCGTTGAAGACTCCGATGGTATTTATAACCCGTTCAGCCTGCTTAATACCTTCGACCAACTGAAATTCGGCAACTACTGGTTTGAGACCGGAACGCCAACCTATCTGGTGGAGTTGCTGAAAATGCATCATTATGACCTTCACTATATGGCGCAGGTGGAAACCGATGCGGATACCTTGAATAGCATCGACTCATCGTCGACCGACCCGATACCTGTCATTTACCAGAGCGGCTATCTGACGATAAAAGGATATGACCGTGAATTTGGCATCTACCGTCTCGGTTTTCCCAACCGCGAGGTGGAAGAGGGTTTTATGAAGTTCCTGTTGCCTTTCTATGCCGATACGAACAAGGTGGAGGCACCTTTTCAAATCATTAAGTTTGTTCGTGAAGTGCGTAGTGGCGATTACGATTCTTTTTTCCGTCGCCTGCAAAGTTTCTTTGCCGACACGCCTTACGAATTGGTGCGTGACCTGGAACTTCATTACCAGAATGTGCTTTTCATCGTCTTCAAACTGATCGGCTTCTATGTGAAGGCTGAATACCATACATCGCAGAGACGGGTCGATCTGGTGTTGCAAACGGATCAGTTTATCTATATCATGGAGTTCAAACTCGACGGTACTGCCGAAGAAGCGCTCCGGCAGATTGACGGGAAGAAGTATGCATTGCCTTTTGCTGCGGACCCGCGCAAGCTGTTTAAGATTGGGGTTAACTTTAGCAATGAGATGCGGAATATCGAGCGGTGGGTGGTGGAAGAATCGGAGTAATGTAAATGTTTCAGCCTAATGCCTTTTTTTCTTACATATTATAGTTCTACCTCTTTATTTGGCTTTACATTTGTAATATTGTCGAAACAATACCGAAATATATAATATTTTAACTAAATGTTGGATAAAGTGATTATTTCTATTAATATGTCAATTATTTTGCGTTAATATGAACATTGTGTTTGATAAAGTGCGTATCTTTGCAGGTGAAATAAACAAGATATAACCAGATGGAACAACTTAAACATGAGTGTGGAGTCGCCATGGTCCGGTTACTAAAGCCTTTAGAGTATTATCATCAAAAGTATGGTACCTGGATGTACGGCCTGAATAAACTCTACTTACTGATGGAAAAGCAGCATAACCGCGGACAGGAAGGAGCCGGTTTAGCCTGCGTGAAGTTAGAAGCAAGCCCCGGTGAAGAATATATGTTTCGGGAAAGAGCGTTGGGAACAGGAGCTATAACCGAGATATTCGCCGCCGTTCACGATCATTACAAAGATTTGCCACCCGGTAAATTAAACGATCCGCTTTTTGCCAAAGCAAACCTCCCTTTCGCCGGAGAGCTTTATATGGGTCACCTCCGTTACAGCACGACCGGTAAGTCCGGTATTTCCTACGTCCATCCTTTTTTGCGCCGCAACAACTGGAGAGCCAAGAACCTTGCTCTTTGCGGAAACTTCAATCTCACAAACGTAAACGACATTTTCAAAGAAATTACAGCTATCGGACAGCATCCGCGCAAATATGCCGATACCTATATCATGCTTGAACAGATGGGACACCGTCTAGACAGGGAAGTGGAGCGTTTGTACCGGAAATATGAAGAAGAAGGATTGCGGGGCATGGATATTACACATGCGATCGAGGGACATATGGACCTGTCGAATGTGTTGAAACGTTGCGTACCGACCTGGGACGGCGGGTTTGTGATCTGTGGCCTGACCGGTAGCGGCGAGTCGTTCAGCGTGCGTGATCCCTGGGGCATCCGTCCGGCTTTCTATTATGCCGACGACGAGATCGTGGTGCTGGCCTCCGAACGTCCGGTGATCCAGACGGCAATGAACGTGCGAGCCGGGGATATAAAGGAGTTGCAGCGCGGCGAAGCGATGTTTATCAGCAAAGACGGCCGTTTCCGTACTTCGCAGATCGTGGAGTCGGAAGAGAATAAAGCCTGTTCGTTCGAACGTATTTACTTCTCCCGGGGCAGCGATGTGGATATTTACCGCGAACGGAAGAAGCTGGGGGAGAATCTGGTGCACCCGATATTGAAAGCTGTCGATTATGACATCAAACATACAGTCTTCTCCTTCATCCCCAATACGGCGGAGGTCGCTTATTTCGGAATGCAGGAGGGGTTGAACAACTACCTGAACAAGCTGAAGAAAGAGTGGATTGCCGATCGCAGCCACCTACTTCAGGAAGAAGAACTCGACCAGATACTTTCCATGCGCGTCCGTGCCGAAAAAGTAGCGATTAAAGACATAAAATTGCGTACCTTTATCGCCGAAGGCAACAGCCGTAACGACCTGGCCGCCCATGTGTACGATATAACTTACGGAAGTATCGAACCATTCGTTGATAATCTGGTTGTAATAGATGATAGCATTGTTCGCGGGACAACCCTGAAACAAAGTATTATCGGTATCCTGGACCGCCTGCATCCGCGAAAGATCGTGATTGTGTCTTCCTCTCCGCAGGTACGTTATCCGGATTATTACGGTATCGACATGTCGCGGATGAACGAGTTTATCGCTTTCAAGGCCGCAGTCGCTTTGTTGAAGGAACGGGGCATGGAATCCGTTATCACCGAGGCGTACTGGAAAGCCAAGAAGCAACAGGCGAAAGAGGAAGGTCCGATCGTCAACTATGTGAAGGAGATTTATGAGCCGTTCACCGACGAGGAAATATCCGCCAAGATGGTCGACCTGCTTACACCGGCCGGTACACGCGCCAAAGTGGAGATCGTTTATCAGACGCTGGAAGGTCTGCACGCTTCTTGTCCGAACCATCCGGGAGACTGGTACTTCTCGGGCGATTATCCGACTCAGGGCGGTGCACGTATGGTGAACAATGCCTTCATACATTATATGGAAGAAGAATATTTAGTCAAATGACACAAGATATAGATTATATGCAAACAGAGAAAACAGCAACTTTGATCTTAGACGACGGGACTGTTTTTCGCGGCTTTTCTTTTGGCTGCGAAAAAGAGGTAACCGGCGAAGTAGTGTTCAACACTGCCATGACAGGTTATCCTGAAAGTTTGACCGACCCTTCCTATGCCGGCCAGTTGATGGTGTTAACTTATCCGTTGGTAGGTAATTACGGCGTACCTCCCCGTACATTCGATGCGGATGGGATTGCAACGTTTATGGAGAGCGAAAAGATTCATGCGGATGCCATTATCGTAAGCGATTACAGTCATGAGTATAGTCATTGGAATGCTGTCGGGAGTTTGGGAAGCTGGTTGAAAGAAGAAGGTATTCCCGGAATTTACGGGATCGATACACGTGCGCTGACCAAGAAACTGCGTGAGCATGGTGTCATGATGGGAAAGATCGTGATCGGTGATGCAAAGACCGACCTTACGAATTTCGGACAATACGGAAATGTGAATTATGTTGACAAAGTGTCTTGTAAAGAAGTCATCATTTATGGGGAAGGCGAAGGAAAGAAACGCGTTGTCCTGGTAGATTGCGGGGTGAAACATAACATCATCCGCTGCCTGCTGAAACGCAATGTAACGGTTATCCGCATACCTTGGGATTACGATTTCAATACGCTGGAATACGACGGCCTGTTCATCAGCAACGGTCCCGGCGACCCGGATACCTGCGATGCGGCCGTTCAGAATATCCGCAAAGCACTCTCCGGAGACAAACCGATCTGCGGTATCTGCATGGGTAACCAATTGCTGGCAAAAGCCGGAGGCGCCTCCATCTACAAACTGAAATACGGACACCGTAGCCATAACCAGCCGGTCCGCATGGTAGGAACGGAGAAATGCTTCATCACCTCACAGAACCATGGGTATGCGGTGGATAACGATACATTGGGCGCAGACTGGGAACCGCTCTTTATCAATATGAATGATGGCACGAACGAAGGTATCCGGCATAAAACGAAACCTTTCTTCTCCTCACAGTTCCACCCGGAGGCTTGTAGCGGTCCGACGGATACGGAGTTTATGTTCGATAAATTCGTTGAGTTGCTGTAGCAACATACCTTTGCACGGTAAGGTAAAGACCCTTTGCGTGAGCAGGCAAAGCATCTTTGCCAACGGCAGCGACACCTTCTAGGTGGAGGCACTGACAATCCCTCTCCGGAGGCAGCGAGGCAAGCTCGCCAACGTTGGCGAGTCGGTGCGCCTAAAATATGTTAACAAGAAAAATAAGGTAGATATGAAAGAAGATATAAAGAAAGTCCTGATACTAGGAAGCGGCGCCCTCAAGATCGGTGAGGCGGGCGAGTTCGACTATTCAGGCAGTCAGGCATTGAAAGCCATCAAGGAAGAGGGCATCCAGACGGTGCTTATCAACCCGAACATTGCAACGGTACAGACTTCGGAAGGGGTTGCGGACACGGTTTATTTCCTGCCCGTCACTCCTTTCTTTGTGGAAAAGGTGATCGAAAAGGAACGCCCCGAAGGTATCCTGCTGGCATTTGGCGGACAGACGGCGCTCAACTGCGGTGTGGCGCTTTATCAGAGCGGCGTGCTGGAAAAATATAATGTCCGTGTGCTGGGTACTCCGGTACAGGCCATCATGGATACGGAAGACCGCGAACTGTTCGTCCGCAAACTGGACGAGATCGATGTAAAGACGATCAAAAGTGAAGCGGTGGAGAACGCTGCCGCTGCCCGCCGTGCCGCTGCCGAGCTGGGTTATCCGGTGATCGTGCGTGCCGCTTATGCGTTGGGTGGCCTGGGTTCAGGCTTCTGCGACAATGAAGAAGAACTGGACGTGCTGGTCGAAAAAGCCTTCTCTTTCTCTCCCCAGGTATTGGTGGAGAAGAGCCTGAAAGGCTGGAAGGAAGTGGAATACGAAGTAGTTCGCGACCGCTTCGACAACTGTATCACGGTATGTAACATGGAAAACTTCGACCCGCTGGGCATCCATACCGGCGAGTCTATCGTGATCGCCCCGTCACAGACACTGAGTAACACGGACTATCATAAACTGCGCGAACTGGCGATCCGCATCATCCGCCATATCGGAATCGTGGGAGAATGTAACGTGCAGTACGCCTACGACCCCGAATCGGAAGACTATCGGGTGATCGAGGTCAATGCCCGTCTGAGCCGTTCATCTGCTCTGGCGTCGAAAGCAACCGGTTATCCGTTGGCTTTCGTGGCAGCCAAATTAGGTCTGGGTTACGGCCTGTTCGACCTGAAGAACTCGGTAACGAAAACGACCAGCGCCTTCTTTGAACCGGCACTCGACTATGTGGTCTGTAAGATACCGCGTTGGGACTTGGGTAAGTTCCACGGTGTAGCCCGCGAACTGGGTTCAAGCATGAAGTCGGTAGGAGAGGTGATGGCGATCGGACGTACTTTCGAAGAGGCGATCCAGAAAGGTCTCCGCATGATCGGCCAGGGTATGCACGGTTTTGTAGAAAACAAAGAACTGGTCATTCCCGATATCGACAAGGCGTTGAACGAGCCGACCGACCGCCGTATCTTCGTCATCAGCAAGGCCTTCCGTGCCGGTTACACGATCGACCAGATCCACGACCTGACAAAGATCGACAAATGGTTCCTTCAAAAACTATATAATATCATCCAGACTGCCGGGGCCCTGGAAAACTTCAGCAAGATAACCGATATACCCGACGACTTGTTCCGTCTGGCCAAAGTGCAGGGTTTCTCTGACTTCCAGATTGCCCGCGCTATCTTCAAAGATAAAATGGAAGACGGTGAAAGAGCCATCCTGCAGGTGCGCCAGGATCGTAAATATCGTGGCATCCTTCCGGTTGTGAAACAGATCGATACCCTCGCCGCCGAATATCCGGCACAAACCAATTACTTGTATCTGACCTATAGCGGAACGGAAAACGATGTGCAATATCTGGGCGATAAACGTTCGATTGTGGTACTCGGTTCGGGTGCTTACCGTATCGGTAGCTCGGTAGAGTTCGACTGGTGTGGTGTGCAGGCACTGAACACGATCCGCAAGGAGGGGTGGCGCTCAGTGATGATCAACTATAACCCTGAAACGGTTTCGACCGACTACGATATGTGCGACCGTCTCTACTTCGACGAACTGACCTTCGAACGCGTGATGGACATCCTCGAACTCGAAAATCCGCACGGCGTGATCGTCTCTACCGGAGGACAGATACCGAATAACCTCGCCATGCGCCTGGATGAACAACTCGTAAATATCCTCGGAACATCTGCGAAGAGTATCGACAATGCCGAAGACCGCGAGAAGTTCTCCGCTATGCTTGACCGTATCGGAGTAGACCAACCGCGTTGGAAAGAGCTTTCTTCTATGGATGATATCAATACATTCGTGGAGGAGGTAGGTTTCCCGGTACTGGTTCGTCCGAGTTACGTGCTGAGTGGTGCGGCGATGAATGTCTGCTCCAACCAGGAAGAGCTGGAACGTTTCCTTCAATTGGCGGCCAATGTCAGCAAGAAGCATCCGGTCGTAGTGAGCCAGTTCATTGAACATGCCAAAGAGGTGGAAATGGATGCGGTGGCCGATCATGGCGAGATTGTGATGTATGCCATCAGCGAACATATCGAGTTTGCCGGCGTACACTCCGGTGATGCGACAATCCAGTTCCCGGCACAGAAACTGTATGTGGAAACGGTACGCCGCATCAAACGCATCAGCAAGCAGATCGCGAAGGAGCTGAATATCTCCGGCCCGTTCAATATCCAATATCTGGCGAAGGGCAACGAGATCAAGGTTATCGAATGTAACCTTCGTGCTTCACGTAGTTTCCCCTTCGTGAGCAAGGTCTTGAAGATAAACTTCATCGAACTGGCTACCCGTATCATGCTGGGCTTGCCTGTCGAAAAGCCGCATAAGAATGCGTTCGACCTCGATTATGTAGGTATCAAAGCTTCGCAGTTCTCCTTCAACCGCTTGCAGAAAGCCGACCCGGTGCTGGGTGTGGATATGGCATCGACCGGTGAAGTAGGTTGTCTTGGCGATGATCTTTCGGAAGCAGTGCTGACCAGTATGTTGTCGGTCGGACAGCGTATCCCGGCAAAGAATATCCTGCTCTCGACCGGAACACCGAAACAGAAAGTGGCCATGTTGGATGCAGCAAAGATGCTTGCCCGCAAAGGATACAGCCTGTTCGCTACCGGCGGAACACACCGCTTCCTGGAAGAAAACAAAATCCCGAGCACTTTGGTCTATTGGCCGAGTGAAGAAGGCAAACAGCCGCAGGCACTCACCATGCTCCACGAAAAGAAGATCGACATGGTGGTCAATATCCCGCGCGACCTTTCCGCCGGAGAGTTGGACAACGGCTATAAGATCCGCCGTGCCGCAACCGACCTGAATGTTCCTCTGATCACAAATGCCCGCCTGGCAAGTGCCTTTATCGAAGCATTCTGTACCTTGTCGATAGACGATATAGAGATCAAGAGCTGGCAGGAATATAAGTAAAGAACATAGATTTTACCGATGTAAAGTGTGCCCGGCTAATTCAGTCCGGGCACGCTTTTTTGTTTGGTGGAATAGGGGTTTTTATTAGATTTGTTGTCTTATCAGTAAAAACTAAAAATGAATAGATCATGAAAAGAAATGTGTGTTTACTATTATCATTCCTGATGTTCCTGTTGATGGCGAGTGCATGCGGTGATTCTGAATTTGATAAGGATTACAAAGATTATCAGGATACACTGGCAAAGAAGCAGGCTACTATTGAACAGTTTATCACGAAAAGCAAGAGTGAAAATCCGAATGCTAATTTCGGAATGTATCTGAACGATAAACTGTTGACTGCAACTACTTCCGTCCGGATAGAAAAGCATGTCGTTTATTTTGGAGATTACCAACTTGATCTGAAAGATTTTGTTGCTTGTGAACAAAGTTATATGACATATTCCATTTATTTCTGGAAGTAGATCCGGTTGTTGTCTAAAACCTAAATACCCCTTAGTTGTAATGGCTGAGGGGTATTTTTGTTTTCATTAAATAAAGTTACACAATCAGAGCGGAGAAGTTAAAAAGTAAATTTTACTTTTGTACACAGTTGTGAAACATATTCTAAATTGGAATAGTTATACTCATGTAATAATTCAACCAATATGAAGATAGGACTATTTATCCCGTGTTATATCAACGCGGTGTATCCCGAGGTTGGCGTAGCCTCTTACAAACTCTTAAAGCATTTGGGACTGGATGTCGACTATCCTTTAGACCAGACCTGCTGCGGCCAGCCGATGGCGAATGCGGGTTTCGAAAACGAATCGTTGAAACTGGCCCTGCGTATGGAAGAACTGTTCCAGCAATACGATTATGTGGTCGGTCCCTCGGCCAGTTGCGTAGCTTTCGTGAAAGAAAACCATCCGGGCATACTGAAGTCCGGAGGGCATGCCTGCCTGAACAGCGGAAAGATATACGATATCTGCGAGTTCCTCCACGATATAGTGAAGCCGGAAAAGCTGCCGGCCGTTTTCCCCCACAAGGTGAGTATCCATAACAGTTGCCACGGCGTGCGCGAACTGCATTTGTCTTCTCCGAGCGAAATGAATATTCCTTATTTCTCCAAGCTGCGTGACCTGTTGAAGCTGGTGGAAGGCATTGAGGTGTTGGAGCCGAAGCGCATCGACGAATGCTGCGGTTTCGGTGGCATGTTCGCTGTCGAAGAACCGGAAGTATCGGTTTGCATGGGATACGATAAAGTAAAGGATCATATGAGTACCGGAGCCGAGTTTATCACCGGAGCCGACAGTTCCTGTCTGATGCACATGCAAGGTGTGATCGAACGGGAACATCTGCCGATCCAAACGATTCATATTACTCAAATATTAGCCGCAGGATTATGAGCACGAAACATTCTATAGCAGCTGCCCGTTTCATAGCTAACAGGAAACAGGAAGCCTGGCACGACGAAACCCTTTGGATGGTCCGTGCCAAAAGAGACAAAATGAGTCATTCGCTTCCCGAATGGGAACGTTTACGCGAATTGGCCTGCGATATAAAACTCTACTCCAACAGCCATTTGGATACACTGCTGGAAGAGTTTGAAAAGAATGCCATAGCCAATGGGGCAATTGTCCATTGGGCGAAAGATGCGGCGGAGCATAATGAGATCGTCGAAAAGATTCTTCAGCAGCATAATGCCCATACATTGATCAAGAGCAAATCCATGTTGACGGAAGAATGCGATATGAATAATTACCTGTTCGGGAAAGGGTATGATATCATCGAGAGTGATCTTGGTGAACGTATTCTTCAATGGATGCATCTTCTTCCAAGCCATATCGTGCTGCCTGCCATCCATATCAAACGTGAGGAAGTGGGCGAGATGATGGAGCGCGTGCTGGGTACTGAAAAGGGAAATTTCGATCCTACCTATCTGACGCATGCAGTCCGTAAAAATATGCGCGAAAAGTTTCTGACGGCTGATGTAGCCATGACGGGAGCTAATTTTGCTGTTGCTTCGACCGGTGAGATTGTGGTTTGTACCAATGAAGGAAATGCGGATATGGGGACTTCGTTCCCTAAAGTCCATATTGCCACGTTCGGAATGGAGAAGATCGTTCCCGACCAGGAGGCGCTGGGTGTCTTTACCCGTCTGCTGGCCCGTTCCGGTACAGGGCAACCGATTACTTCTTATACTTCCCATTACCGTAAACCGCAGGATGGCGGTGAGTTCCACCTTATTATTGTAGATAACGGACGCAGTGATATCCTGGCAAAGCCCGACCATATCCGTACATTAAATTGTATCCGTTGCGGGGAATGTATGAATACCTGTCCGGTATATCGGCGGAGTGGCGGGTATTCTTATACCTATTTTATACCCGGTCCGATCGGTATCAACCTGGGTATGTTGAAGAATCCGGAAGAGTACTCCGATAATGTGTCTGCCTGTTCTTTATGCCTGTCCTGTTCGAATGTCTGTCCGGTGAAGATCGACCTGGGTGAACAGATTTATCGCTGGCGTCAGGATCTGGATAAGATCGGTAAGGCCAGTTCGGAAAAGAAAATAATGTCGGGTGGCATGAAGTTCCTGATGGAACGGCCGGGTTTATTTAATACGGCGCTGAAATTTGCTCCGTTGGTGAATAAAATGCCTCGTTTTATGATATACAATGGTTTGAATGCCTGGGGGAAAGGACGTGAAATGCCGGCATTTGCCAAAGAGTCGTTCAATGATATGTGGAAGAAAAATAAAGTAAAATAAGATGAGTACAAAAGATGATATATTATCCCGTATCCGCAGCCATACCGGGACGCGTTACGAGAAACCGGAAATAACGTTGGATGCAATCACTTATGCAGACAAACTCAAACAATTCTCCGACTCGCTGGAAGCAGCCGGCGGTCAGGTTGCCGTATGGCAGCCGGATGACGACATCAATGAATTGATCAGCCGGCATTTCCCGGAGGCAAAACGTATCGGTTCGAATCTGCCCGGAATAACCGTTGCCACCTTCAATCCGGATTCTCTTTCCGATCCCAGGGAATTGAACGATACCGACCTGGCCATTGTGGAAGGCTGTTTCGGGGTGGCGGAGAACGGTGCTGTCTGGATTACGCAGCAAGTGAAGTTCAAAGCACTCTACTTTATTCCGACAGCCCTGGTAATCATTATCAATAAAGATGCTTTAGTCAATAACATGCATGAAGCCTACCGGCAGCTGGAATGTACCGATTATAAATACGGCTTCTTTGTCTCCGGCCCGTCCAAAACAGCCGACATTGAACAGGCCCTGGTGCTCGGAGCTCATGGACCGATGAAGGTACTGGTGGTTTTGAAATAGGGGTAAGTTCGTTATTTATCAAATGTGAACTATCTTGTCCCCGTGTCAAGCACGGGAACGGGATAGCCCAATCTTTCTATACATTCTTTACTTCGCTTTCTTTACCGCTGCAATTGTAGCTTTGTAATCCGGTTCCTGGCTGATATCTTTCACATACTGTACATACGTTATTTTACCATCTTTGCCAATTACTACTACACCGCGGGCAAGCAACTTATTTTCTTTTATCAGGAAGCCATAATTCATTCCAAACTCGCTTTCCCTGTAATCCGACAAGGTATAAATCCGGTCGATCCCTTCTGTCGCACAAAAACGTTCCAATGCAAAAGGAAGGTCTTTGGATAGTGTCAGGACAACCACATCTTTCCCTAAACCGGATGCCTCTTCATTAAATCTTCTTGTCTGGGCGGCACAGACTTTGGTGTCGACGGAAGGAAAAACGGATAGAACAACGACTTTCCCTTTGAAATCGGACAATTTCATTTCTTTCATATTGCTGTCTATACCGGTAAAATCAGGAGCCATCTCTCCGATATAGGCTTTTGTACCCAGCAAGGTGACTGGCTTTCCCTTCATTGTAATCCCTTGATTATCTTCGAATGATTGAGCTGTTGCCATACCGGTGGAAATCAATATACACAATATCATGTAAAATAATCTGTTCATAATCTTCTTTTTGTTATGTTTTTATAGAGAATCTATTTAAGCAAATATAAAGAAATCAGAGGGGATGGGATGATATTTTCTTATTCATTTTATCTATCGGCTGATAGATATAGATGATCGGATATATATTTAATGGATACTGCCGGATAAAAGGATAGAAAAGCTTGGCTTTTAAGTGAATAGTATTATTTTTGTGGAAGACTTAATTCGTATTCACGAACATAATACTCAATATTCTTTTACCATGAGCAACGTAGAAATGATGAACAGAAGAAAATTTATCCGGACAGGTGTTGCCGGAGTAGCCGGATTGTCTCTGGCGCAGGTGGGATGGGCTGATATACAGCGGGTACTTCCTTCAGATATGTCAGTCGATAAAGTAAAGCTGGGAAATACCGGACTGGAAGTCTCACGGATCGCTTTGGGGACCGGGACGAAAGGCTGGAACTATGAATCCAACCAAACCCGTATCGGATTGGATAATTTTGTGAAACTGGCTCATCATGGCTATGAACGCGGACTCCGCTTTTTCGATATGGCCGATATGTACGGCTCACAACCTTTTGTCGGTAAAGCCTTGAAGGAGTTACCCCGTGAAAAGGTTACCCTGATGACAAAGATGTGGACGTATGACGAGGGTTCGGAGAAAAGGGAACCGGTTCGGAAAACACTCGACCGCTTCCGGCAGGAGGCCGGTACCGAGTATTTCGATATCCTGCTGATGCATTGTATGACTGACGGCAATTGGCCGGAAACGCGTAAATTTTATATGGAAGGGCTTGCCAAAGCAAAGGAAGAAGGCATCATAAAAGCCGTCGGTATTTCTTGTCATAACTGGGATGCAATGGCTGAAGCCGCTCAAAATCCGTGGTGCGACATTATCCTGGCCCGCCTGAACCCATTCCAAAGTCATATGGACGGTACTCCGGAAGATGTAAACGCCCTCCTGGGCAAAGCCCGGGAAAACGGGAAAGGTATTATGGGTATGAAGATTTTCGGTGAAGGAAAACACGTTACTGATGAAGAACGCGAACGTTCGATACATTTTGCCGTCACAGAAAGCAATCTGCATTGTATGACACTCGGTCTGGAATCAATCGCCCAAATGGACGATGCAATCGAAAGGGTGATGAGAAATGTAAAAAACAGCTGATAATTATTCTTTCCCGCCGGATAACTACCCGTGACCGGATGGGTAGTTATCCATTGCTTAGCCGATGCCTGTTCATTTTTTAGTCAAATATTTGTGTGTTTATTCCGGGAAATACCTATCTTTGCCCCATCACATTATAAATACCTCCGATGAAAATATCTAAGTAAGCCGGTTTCAGAACATATAATTTAAAAGGTTCAATCTCTGTTGAGCCGATTTCTGCATAACCATCCCGGCTATTTCATGCGCTTATTCCTGGCGCTTTTTTTATTTCCAAATTTTAGTTTCTAACATTTTTAAAGCAGATAGACTATGTGCATATCAGTACAACAGCTTTGCTATATCCATGTGGATAAAGAACCACTATTCAGAGATATCAGTTTGACGGTAAATAAAGGAGAACAAGTTTCATTGGTCGGAAATAACGGGTCCGGCAAATCCACCTTATTGCGGATTATGGAGGGTAGCTTGAAGCCCTCTTCAGGTGAAGTCGTTTGTTCGTCCAAACCCTATTATGTGCCCCAGCATTTCGGGCAATACGATGAATTAACCGTAGTGCAGGCCTTGCAGGTAGAGGCTAAAATCAAGGCATTGCATGCTATCATAGCTGGAGAAGTCTCGGTAGAGAACTTTACGATTCTGGATGATGACTGGAATATCGAAGAACGAAGCCTGGCCGCTCTTTCTTTTTGGGGATTGGAGCACATCCGGCTGGACCAGACGATGAATACGCTGAGTGGTGGCGAAAAGACAAAAGTATATTTGTCGGGCATACAGATACATTCCCCCGAAATTATCCTGATGGACGAACCGACCAATCATCTGGATACCGGAAGCAGGGACAAACTGTATGACTTTATCAGGTCGAGCCGTGCCACTATCCTTATTGTGAGCCATGACAGGACATTGCTTAATTTGTTGCCTTACACTTGTGAACTCGACAGAAGTAAGATCACATTGTATGGTGGCAATTACGACTTTTATAAGGAGCAGAAAGAGATCGCATTGGCAGCCTTGCAGAATCAGTTGAGTGAAAAAGAAAAAGAGTTGCGCCAGGCAAAGAAAATAGCCAGGGAAGCGCTTGAAAGAAAAAATAAATCGAGTGTAAGAGGAGAGAAAGCAGCCATGAAGAAAGGTATTCCCCGTATAATGATGGGGGCTATGAAACAGCACGCAGAACAGAGTACGGTTAAGTTGAAGGATGTGCATGATGAGAAAATGAGTTCGCTCAGTTCCTCCATTACGGATATCCAGACCGCTTTGCCGGATATGCGGCAGATGAAAACGGATTTTAATTCACCGAATCTTCATACCGGTAAAATATTGGTGACTGTTAAGGAACTGAACTTCGGCTATGGCGTGAACCGTTTATGGTCCGAACCACTGAACTTGCAGATCAGAAGTGGCGACCGTATCCGGTTCGGCGGTAATAATGGTTCGGGAAAAACAACCTTATTGAAGCTGATCCTGGGAGAACTGCAACCTACAGAAGGTTCTGTCGATCGTGCCGATTTCAAATATGTTTATATCGATCAGGAATATTCGATTGTGTTACCTGAGCTGACTGTGTTTGAGCAATTAGAGAAGTATAATCTGTTTGCCAAACCTGAACATGAGTTAAAAATGATTTTGAGCCGTTTTCTTTTTCCGGTCGGGACCTGGGATAAAAGTTGTTCAAAATTAAGCGGTGGAGAGAAAATGCGGTTGGCTATCTGCTGTCTGATGGTCAGTAATAGTACGCCGGATATCTTTGTTTTGGATGAACCGACGAACAATTTGGATATTCAGAGTGTTAATATAATAACAACAGCAATCAAGGACTATAAAGGTACCGTGCTGTTGGTCTCGCACGATCTTTATTTTGTGAAAGAAATTAAAATAAACAGGTCCGTTGAACTTTTTTCATCAACTCCTGTTATTAAGATATAGTGTTTTTCATGGTATTAGAATTAAGTTAGATTAGGTTATCCGTCTTGTCCGCGAGGATAGGGCGGTTTTTTTATGCCCTATGGTTTGTATTTCGATGCAGCCAGTATTTCCTGTGCATTATCGTTTTTCATCAATGCTTCGGGAGTTGTATTTGTTTCTTTTATATACTGTTCGATGATTTGCAGTCCGACCCAGCTTCCGATATTTCCGGGAGCATCGCTTGCCAGGAATTGGGCAGGCATGTCTTCGAAATATTTCATGGTGTTCATCTGGTCCGGTGTATATAAATGTTTCCGTTCGACAATGGCTTTCCATATATTGGCTTCATTATTTTTGCACCATTCCCAGGCTTCGTCTGTATAACCGAACAAAGCGGCCGGAGTCATCTCCGGTAATGCTGATAAAACCAGGTATTTTATTTTGCCTTCATAGATCATCCGGTCGAGCAATACATTTTCATTGCCGTTAAATGGGTATTCGGACATCAGCCAGCCGGCGATGTAATCGGGAACCACATGTGAGGGTTGCATCTTACGGCGTTGATAGTCATAGAAAAAGTCCTGATACAACGGATAATCTTCTCCCATATATTTGTCGATGGAGAGTGATAACAGACTGTCGCCGACCAATACGTTCTGGTTGAATCCGGAAACGTGCATGTACAAAGCCGGAATTTGCATGGCCGGGAATTTTTCATGTATCCAGGCGAATGCGTTGCCGATCGATTGCTCTGTCTCTGTGACCGAATCATATTTTTTGATTGCATCCGCATAAAGATTTTTCAGGGTCGGTTCGGAGTAAAAGTTTTCCAGTTTATTGAAAAAGCCGGGCATCTCCGGCGATTGCATATTCAGGATACCTTTACCCAGAATCTCTGTCATCAGCGGATATTGATTCAATAGCTGTTGGTTGAGCGTCGTATCGTCGGAGTTTATTAGCTGGAACAATGCTTTGTCGAACCGGTTGATCGGCATCGGAGTGGCTGTCGTGATATTGTTTGCATTTGTATTTTGTCCGTTACAGCTGCAAAAGCTGATAGTCATAAGGAATGTCAGAAGTATTTTGAAGTTCATTGTTTTTATCTTTATGTTATGTATTAATTGATTTCTCTGTCTTTTTAATACGTTAAAAAATATTACCCGGTATACTATTTTCAAATATCCCGTATAGTAATCCGAATTAGATGGTATAGTAGTGACAAAATGATAAACGGATAATTAACGGTTATATTGTATGGGAAACTTCTTATTACTACCTTTGCATCCCTTTTTGAATATCCATTATGCAATTTACGAATAAACAAATTTGGCAGATTACCTATCCTGTACTCATCAGTTTGCTGATGGAGCATATGATCGGGTTGACCGATACGGCTTATCTTGGCCGGGTAGGAGAGGTTGAGCTGGGAGCTTCGGCACTGGCGGGAGTTTATTATCTGGTTATTTATATGCTGGGATTCGGTTTTAGCGTCGGAGCACAGGTTCTGATTGCCCGGCGCAACGGAGCACAGGATTATACCCGGATCGGACCGGTTTTCATGCAGGGAGCACTTTTCCTGTTATTGCTTGCTGCCACCTTATTTACGGTTTCCCATTTCTATTCACCGGTGATTCTCCGGAAGCTGATCGGCTCGGATGAGGTTTACCAGGCGACCATGAGTTATATCGACTGGCGTGTTTATGGGTTCTTCTTCTCGTTCATAGCGGTGATGTTCAGGGCGTTTTATGTCGGTATCACCAAGACTAAGATACTGACGGCCAACTCTGTCGTGATGGTGCTAACGAATGTGGTGCTGAATTATATCCTGATATTCGGTAAGTTCGGTTTCCCTGCTTTGGGGATTGCCGGAGCGGCGATCGCCTCTTCTATTTCTGAGGCGGTGTCGGTGTTGTTCTTTATCATTTATACTTGGAAGAAGATCGATTATAAGAAGTATGGAATGTTCAGCTTTACCGGAATTGATTTCCGGATGTTGAAACAAATATTGAATGTATCGATCTGGATAATGGTGCAACATGGTATCGCGTTTGTCGGTTGGTTTATCTTTTTTGTAGTGATGGAGCATCAGGGGGAACGTCCGCTGGCTATAACGAATGTAGTACGGAGTATCTCGTCTTTCCTGTTTATGTTTGTCAATGCGTTTGCTTCCACATCGAGTTCACTGGTGAGTAACCTGATCGGTTCCGGCAAGTCAGACCAGGTGATGGGATTGTGCGGGCGGATGATAAGGCTTTGTTACTTTTTTGTGTTGCCGTTAGGGATATTGATCGCTTTATTTCCGGATTTGGTACTGCGTATTTATACGGATAATCCGGACTTGATACAAAGTTCTGTTCCGTCCCTTTGGGTCATGCTTTCTTCCTATATATTGGCGGTTCCTGCTTTTATTTATTTCTTCAGCGTTTCGGGAACAGGGAACACACAGGTTGCATTATGGATCGATATGGCAAGTATTTTTGTATATGTATCTTATACATTCCTGGTCGGTGTCTGGTTGCATGCCGATGTGGCTGTTTGCTGGACAACGGAATATGTTTATAATGGGATGCTGTTTATTGCATTCTTTTATTTGTGGAAAGGAAATTGGAGGAGTAAGAAGCTATAGTTTATCCTCTGTAAAAATATATATGTTTTTACATTTTAAAAGATAGGTACTTTTTTGGAAAGTCTGCCGATAGTTTGTAACTTGCTTTAACACACCCCCTTCCCCCTCTCGAGAGGGGAAAAGTTACTCTCTCATTATAAAAGAAAGGTTCATCTCTTTACAATGCAATCTCTTTACAGATATGGCAGGTTTCTCTTTTGCCATATTTTTTCACAATTTCATATTTGTTATTTAAAGGTGTCCTCAGTTCTTGTGGAACTATGTTAATTTAATCCGGATTGTTAATTGTTACAAATATCCGTATTAAATAAAAATTACAAGTTACAAAAATGATATTTAATATAATAAAACTGGCACTATCCCTAATTAAGTTTCAAAAGTCATCTTGAAAACAGATATGTAATCCACGGAATCTTTTTGTGTTAACTGTGTGTTAAATTGTTAATGCGTTGATATACAATGCATGTCTTCTGCCTTGTGTTTCTGATATTAACATAGTTCCACAAGGACTAAGAGTCAGTAACATAAATAAAATAGCTTATGAAGACATAAAATGAACCTATTCAATAGTATCAGTAATTAACATATTTAATTGTTAAACTTAATATCAATATAATGAATAAATCTATATGCAGTAATATAAAAGGAAAAGCTGTATCCCTAACTATTCTATGTGTTTTTAGTTATACAATATCTTTTGCGTCGGTTAATGTAGGAGTAGATAGGGACAAATCGGCTTCAAGTGGGATTATTCCAAATCAGAGTCAGGTAACCTTCAATTTAAAAGGAAAAGTAATTGATGATATGGGAGAGCCTCTTCCCGGTGCAAATACAGTTCTTGTAGGTGGTACGAGAGGTGTGGCCACAGATATCGACGGATCATTTGTGATCAGTGTTTCGGTCGGTGAGAAACTAACTGTTTCTTATCTGGGTATGGAAGATCAGATTATAACGGTCAAGGATAAGAAGGATCTTGTAATTACGATGAAACCCAAAACGGATGAACTGGAGGAAGTGACCGTCGTTGCTTTTGCTAAACAAAAGAAGGAAAGCGTTATCGGATCCATTACAACCTTGAATCCATCGGAATTGAAAGTTCCTTCCAGTAACCTGACTACGGCAATGGCCGGACGTCTGTCCGGAGTGATAGCCTATCAACGAAGTGGCGAACCGGGAAAAGATAATGCTGAATTTTTTGTTCGTGGTGTGACAACTTTCGGTTATAAAAAAGATCCTCTCATTCTTATTGATAACAATGAGGTTACTACCACAGAATTATCCCGTATTCAACCGGATGATATCGCTTCTTTTTCTATTATGAAGGATGCCACAGCAACAGCTCTTTACGGTTCTCGTGGTGCTAACGGTGTTATCTTGGTAACGACGAAAGAAGGAGCGGAAGGGGCCGCCCAGGTAAGTATCCGGTTGGAAGGTTCCATGTCGCAACCGACAAAAATGGTGGAACTGGCCGATCCGATCACTTATATGCGCCTTCATAATGAAGCCGTATTGACACGTAATCCGATGGGAGCACTACCTTATTCGCAGCAGAAGATAGATAATACGATTGCCGGTGTGAATCCGTACGTTTATCCGGCTACGGACTGGTATAATGAACTATTCAAGAAAAATACATTCAACTACCGTGCCAACTTTAACGTAAGTGGTGGTGGTAAAGTTGCTCGTTATTATATTGCCGGTAGTTATATTTCGGATAAGGGTGTATTGAATGTCGATAAAAAGAGTAGTTTCAATAATAATATCAACCTGAAACGATATATGCTTCGTGCCAATGTAAATATCAATGTTACTAAAACAACAGAAGCTATCGTTCGCTTGAGTGGTGCATTTGATGATTATACCGGACCGATAGATGGTGGTGATCAGTTGTTCGCAAAAGTAATGCGAACTAACCCTGTTTTGTTCGCCCCTTCTTATCCGGCTGATGAAGCAAATCAGTATACCAAACATATATTATTCGGTAATGCAGACAAGGGACAGTATAATAACCCGTATGCCGATATGTTGAAAGGATATAAGGATACGCAAACCTCACAGATGGCGGCTCAGTTTGAATTGAAGCAGAATTTGGATTTTATCACAGAAGGATTGTCTCTTCGTGCTATGTTTAATACAAATCGATATGGTTATTTTGATGTATCTCGTCAATATGTACCGTTCTTCTATAGAATAGGTTCCTATAATAAGTTGGAGGATACCTATATTTTGGCCCCCCTTAACGAACAGGATGGACGTGAAACATTAGACTTTGTTCCCGGTAATAAAGTAGTTAGTTCTACAACTTATTTTGAAACGGCTACTAATTGGAGTCAAACTTATAATGAAAAGCATGCTGTTGGTGCTATGTTGGTTTTCACACTTCGTCAATCCCTAACTTCCGACGCCAATACATTACAACTTTCATTGCCTTCACGCAATGTGAATTTTGCCGGTCGTGCTACTTATGCTTATGATTCGCGTTACTTCCTTGAAGCAAACTTCGGTTATAATGGTTCCGAACGTTTTGCAAAAAAGGAACGTTTTGGTTTCTTTCCTTCAATGGGACTTGGTTGGCTTGTTTCTAGTGAAGCGTTCTGGAATGATGATTTGAAGAAAACGATTAATAAATTGAAACTGAAAGTTACTCACGGGTTATCCGGTAACGATGCGATTGGTAGACCTGAAGATCGTTTTTTCTATATTTCGGAAGTAAATATGAATAGCGATGGTAAGCAATCGTCGTTCGGTACTTATGGAAATTTTGGAGGACGTACGTTGAATGGTGTTTCGATCTCTCGTTACCCGAACGAGGATATAACCTGGGAGACTGCCCGGAAAACAAACCTGGGTGTAGAGTTAGGTCTGTTTGACAAATTGGAATTGCAGGCGGATTATTTTATGGAATCCCGTTGGAATATTTTAATGTCACGTGCTTCTATTCCTACAACTATGGGGCTTCAGGCTGATGTAATGGCTAATGTGGGGAAAGCTAAAAGTAGTGGTATCGATCTGTCGTTGAACTATAACCATATGATTAATAATGATGCCTGGTTGACGGGGATGGCTAATTTCACTTATGCAACCAGTGAGTTTACTGCCTACGAAGAACCTGACTACAGTAGTACCCCCTGGAAGTCGAAACTGGGGACTTCCCTGAATCAGAATTTCGGTTATGTGGCTGAACGTTTATTTGCAGATGAAGAAGATATCCGTAATTCACCGACTCAGTTTGGTAATTATATGGCTGGTGATATCAAATATAAAGATATCAATAACGATGGTAAGATTACCGAATTGGATATGGTACCGATGGGTTATCCGACTAGTCCGGAAATTGTTTATGGTTTCGGTCTGTCCGGAGGATACAAACAATGGGATTTGTCTTTCTTCTTCCAGGGCTTGGCTCGTGAATCATTTTGGATCGACACATCAACGGATAACGGAACTCTACCTTTCCTCAACGGACAGAATGCTTTGTTAAAAGCATATGCAGATGATCACTGGTCTGAAGATAATCGTAACCTGTATGCTTTGTGGCCACGTTTATCTTATGAAGCTGTAGAGAATAATCAGAAACCGTCTACCTGGTTTATGCGTAATGGTTCATTCTTGCGTTTGAAATCATTGGAGTTCGGATATACAGTTCCGACCAATGTACTAAAAAAAGTCTTTGTAAAGAACTTTCGTATCTATTTCAGCGGTACGAACCTGCTTACATTTAGTCCTTTCAAATTGTGGGATCCTGAAATGGGTGGAAATGGTTTAGGATATCCGGTTCAGCGTGTATTCAATTTGGGAGCTCAGATCTCTTTCTAATGAGAGAGGTAACGAAATTTTATCTTAGTGGATTTTATTTATCAATAAATTAGTTTACATGAAAACATTCTATAAAATATTAATGTTTGCAGCATTATTACAGGGATTTACTTCGTGTGACGGTTATCTGGATTTAGTGCCGGATAATGTTGCAACGGTTGAGTCGGCTTTTACGAATCGAGCTGCTGCCGAAAAGTTTTTATATACTTGTTATAGCTATCGCCCGCAGTGGGGTGATTTATTTAATGACCCGGCGATTAACGGTGGTGACGAGACATGGCAGTTCTATCCGATAGCATCACATGTATTTCCAACGTTTACATCTTCTTATTTACAACGCGGATTTCAAAAATTGGATGATCCTTACTTGAATTTTTGGGATGGTCTGCAAGGTGGTAAAGGCTTATTCGTTGGTATCCGTGATTGTAATATTTTTCTGGAGAATATTGCTAATACGGTTGATCTGGAAGAATCAGAACGTATTCGTTGGGTTGCTGAAGTGAAATTTCTAAAGGCATATTATCATTATTATTTGTTGAAATGTTATGGTCCTGTACCTATTATAGACGAAAACTTACCAGTTTCTGCTTCACCAGAACAGGTTGCGGTTTATCGTGATAAAGTGGATGATGTGGTGACTTATGTAAATGATCTGATTTTGGAAGCTTTGCCTGATCTGCCGGATTATAAAGACATGGTTATGAGTATTGAAGGCGGTCGCGTTGATAGACAGATAGCTTTGGCTGTTCGTGCAGAGATGTTGGTAATGGCTGCCAGTCCTTTGTTCAATGGTAATACAGAAATGGCAGGACTGATAGATAATCGCGGGACAGTCTTGTTTAATCAAACGTATGATCCTGAAAAATGGAAAATTGCTGCAGATGCTTGTAAAGAAGCGATAGAAGCTTGTCATGGCGCCGGAAAGAAACTGTATACGGAAATTGAGCCGATCACAGTGACTCAGCATCCTGTGCTCCAATTACAGACCATGTTGCGTCAGGTCGTTTGCGAACGTTGGAACTGTGAGTTGATATGGGGAGGTACAAACAGTCAATGCAGGGATCGTTCCTATCATTCGACTCCTCGTGTTGTACGTATTGATGCTGGAATAATCAATACGATTAGTGCTCAATGGGCTCCGACAATTAAAACAGTGGAAAGTTTTTATACATCCAATGGTGTACCTATGAATGAAGATAAACAATGGAACAAAGAGGGATGGTATGACAAACGCCATGAATTACGTTCGGAACCATCTTCCGGAGATGAGAAATATTTTGTAAAAGAAGGACAACGTACTTGTTATATGCATTACAACCGTGAACCTCGTTTTTATGCCAGCATAGGTTTTGATCAGGGAATTTACTACGGAAATGGGAAAAATGACTTTGAGTCATGTAACTATACTAACTTTTTAAATTTGGGGTGGTCCGGTTATCAAGGGGGTAGTTCCTATTCTATAACCGGTTATGCTCCTAAGAAAATGGCTAGTTATAAAAACGGTGTTACTAACAGTACTATTGCAGAACCGGAGTATTATCCTTTTCCTGTTATTCGTTTGGCTGATCTCTATTTGCTTTATGCGGAAGCATTGAATGAATATTCGGGTCCTTCGGCGGAAGTATATGAATACATAGACCGAATCCGTGAACGTGCCGGATTGGAGGGGGTAATAGATTCATGGAGTAAATATTCTACCGACCCATCTAAACCGACGACAAAAGAAGGTTTGCGCAATATTATCCATGATGAAAGAACGGTTGAGTTTGCTTTTGAATCCAAACGTTATTGGGATATTCGTCGTTGGAAACAGATCGATACTTATAATATACAGCCTCAGGGGTGGAATATCTTAGGTGAGACACCTGAAGACTTTTATAAATTGCAGAATGTTGCTGAAGTTCCTGTAAAAGTAACAGTGAAAGATTATTTTATGCCTATTCGGGAGACGAATATTATTACTAATAAAAATCTTGTACAAAATTACGGTTGGTAATAAATTCAATATCTAATACATTATAATAATGATGAATATGAAAAATAAGATTATACTATCTGCCATGACACTAGGTTTGATTACTTGGTCATGCAGTGAATCTCCAATAGGGCAGCAACCTATAGATTCTATTGCTCCGGGGGCTGTCTCGAATGTGAATGTAAAAAATATTCCCGGAGGGGCTATTCTTAGTTATACTTTACCGGATGATGAAGATTTACTTTATGTTAAAGCGGTTTATAACCTGAAGGATGGGATGGCTGAGGCCAAAAGTTCCCTTTATACAGATACAATTAAGGTAGTAGGTTTTGGCGATATGGAACCGCGTGAGGTTTCGCTTATTGCAGTGGATCGGAGTCGTAATGAATCTGCCCCTGTGAAAGTAACGGTGAATCCTGAAGAACCTCCTGTACTGACGATCGGTAAAACACTTGATTTAGTACAGGACTTTGGTGGTGTACAAGGACAATGGACTAATACAAACCGGGATGAGGTGACAGTCCATATTGTACGTAAAGATGAATATGGAGATTATCAACCTTTGGAAACGTTCTATACGACTGTTATAGAGGGTAGTGGAGCTGCTCGTGGGTTGGATACTATTCCAATGGATTTTGGAATCTACGTGAAGGATCGCTGGGGAAATGTCAGTCCGACGCTTTATAAAGAGTTGACACCTATGTTCGAAACTTCATTCGATAAGACTAAATGGTCCGATGCTAAATTACCGAACGATATTGGTGAAGGTGTAGGTTGGGGGATGTCTCGTATATGGGATGGTATTTATGGTCCGGGTGATAATGGATTTAGTTCGCCGGGTGGAACAGGGATTTGGCCTCAATCGATTACTATTGATTTAGGTGCGGTAGGTAAGATCAGTCGTTTATTGCTCTATCAACGTGGAGATGCCTATATTTTTTCTGAAGGAAACCTAAAACAGTTTGAAGTTTATGGTGCTACGGATTTAGATCCTACAGGTAATTGGGATAGTTGGACATTGTTGGGTACTTTCGAATCAGTAAAGCCTTCGGGGCTTCCTTTAGGTCAGCATTCTTCGGAAGATGATGATGTAGCTCTTGTATCCGGCGAGAATTTTATTATGCCCTTGGATGTTCCACCTGTTCGATGGATTCGTATAAAAGTTACCAGGACTTGGGCAGGCGGCGATAATTTCCAGATTGGAGAGCTGTTTGTGTTTGGAGACAACAGATCCGAATTATATCAATAATTATAAAAAGAACAGTTTATGAAATTCAATAAAGTATATTTTGTATTACTGATGCTATTGGCAATTGCCAGCCAATCATGTACGGATATGAATGATCTTACTGACAAGTATCTTGACGAAGGAGAGATCGTTTATGCTGCAAAAGTGGATAGTGTAGGTGTTCGGGCAGGCGAGAACCGGATTCAATTAGACATTTATGTAAAAGCTCAACGTGTAGAAAATTTACGCGTTTATTGGAATAATTATGAAGACTCTGTCGATGTCGAGATCGGTGGAAAGACTGGTGTTTTTCCTGTTATACTCGATGATATGCCGGAAAGCGGATATCTGTTCCAATTAGTCAGTTTTGATAAATTCGGTAATCGTTCGTTAGAGTTTGAAGCTACCGGATCTTCTTATGGAGAGAACTATAAGAATAGTCTTTCTAACCGAAGTTACATTACCGAGTTTACCCGTTATGATATGGAAGGTGATTCGATGGTGATTTATTGGGGAGGAGTAGCTAGAGGGGCTATTGGTATGGATTTGCAATATACCGATACTTCCAATGAAACGGTTCGTATGGAATTGCCGGCTGATGCTACTACAACTACCCTGTATGATTTGAAGGGAAATATAAGTTACAGCTCACGTTTCATACCAGAAGGGAGTGCCATAGATACATTTATTTCTACATCTAGAAACATACCGGTTTATTATGAACGTCCGATAGACAAATCCGGTTGGAAGATTGTTGGTTATAGTTCCGATGCTGCTGCAACAAATGGATGGGGGGCATCGAATACCATCGATGGCGATATCAATACTCCATGGCACACTTCGCATAATCCATACTCTGGCTTTCCTCATTATTTTATAGTAGATATGGGAGAAACGGTGAATATATCAAGTTTTGAAGTCTATCGTCGTATGGACGACTCAGCGGGTGCCCAGCCGACGCATCAGATTTTTTATGCTGAATCATTGAACGATCCGGCAGACAGTAAGGATCCGGGATGGAAGGATTATGGCGTTTATTCATTTGATAATGTAGTCGATATCCCTCAGTTTTCAAGGGGTGGCAATGTTGTTAAAGCACGCTATTTCATGTATTATGTAGGATCAAACTCTCGCTCATCATATGCTTATATCGGTGAGATCGGAGCTTATTCTCCGGCAGATGATGGCTTGATTCATTAGGCTTTATTTATTATTCGGCAGTCAACAGTAACTGATTTATGGTTAGTTACTGTTGACGCTGGATTTTTTAGAATAATTTTTTGCTTACCGCTTTATTAGAACTGTCAGTCGCAGCGACAAATCGAAAAAGACCATTTTGGCATTTACATTCTGGGTAATATGCCGTTCGGCTTTTGCCAGCTCTTCCATGATATCGAATACATTCCGTTCATTAACAAAAGGGGCGAATTTTACGGCAAAACCGGATTCGTCCATATTCATATAATTCAGATCCGGTGACTGGAAACGGTACATAAAGTTTTCACGGATCAGATGCTGGCAGTATTGCAGGAAGTTCTTTTGGCGTTCGCGTCCGATGCCGGCAAGAACATCGGCCATCGCTTTCATCCCTTTGACGTTACGTGCCCAGGAGTTACGCATCATCGCCTTGAACTGCTCCAGATAGAAACTGTTCTCTTCACTCAAGCTGATCGCTTCTACGGCTTTCAGATAACTCCCGTTTGCCAAGTGGGCCACATGTTTTGCATCGTCCGGAGCCAGTCCGAATCGTGTTATCATAGCAGCTGTTATAGCCTCCGGGTGGATGGAACGGACATTGATTCGCTGTGCACGTGACAGGATCGTTCCTAAGATCTGGTCCGGTATTTCCGATACCATCAGGATGACAGTATTCAAAGGAGGTTCTTCTATTACTTTCAGAAGTTTATTCGCACAGGTCGGATGGAGCTTTTCGGGTAACCAGACCAACAGGATGCGATAAGACGCCTCGTATATTTTCAGATTCAGTTTACGGATGATTTCGTCACTTTCCTTCGAATAGATGATGGCCTGCGAATTGCCGGCATCGATGTAATCCAGCCATCCGTCGATATTGAAATAAGGACGTTCTTTCAGGAAACCACGCCATTCGGTCAAATAATCGTCGCATACTTCTTTTTTCTTTTCCTTCTTGGCAACGATAGGGAATACAAAATGCAGGTCAGGGTGCGCCAGTTCGTTAAATTTCAGGCAGGACGGACATGTCCCGCAGGCATCAGTCTCGGTCCGGTGCGTACAGTTCAGATAACGGCCATAAGCCAGTGCCAGAGGAAATGCTCCCGCACCTCCCTGTTCCGTGAATAGCTGGGCATGAGGCACAACACCTGTTTGTGCTGAATGGATAAGCTGTTTTTTTATCTCTTCCTGACCGATTATATCTTTGAAGTACATGAATGTTCCTTTTGTATTATCAGAACAAAGGTACAAATAATCGGAAGAAATAAGAAATACTGGCTTCTGTATATATCCGGAGAAGGCTTTTATTTATCTTCTTTCTTTGGAATATAATCTCCCAGGTTGATCTTTATGTTAGTACGCTGGCAGGCTCCTAATATGCCGGTGCCGTTATTTACATTGGTATAAACACGAAGCGGTTCGGCCAATCCTATGTTAGATAAGCTGCCGGATAGAGTGCTGGCACTGATTTTTTCCAATGATAACAAATATTGATAATAAGATTCGGAGAGAGAATACAAGTTAATACTTCTTTCTTTCAAATCCTGAACACTATAATGTGCCTGTATCAGTTCTTTTACCTGGATGGTATATTCTTTTCCATCAATAAGTTCGTCGGTAAATACACGACCGCCCCGTCCGTCTACGCCGTCATAGCCTAACGTCCCGTCGATAGTGGAATTTACACTGTTGAATATGGGGTCGATATATTGAATGTCTCCTTTCACCCATAACTGATAGTAATTCGCTTTACCCGGTGTGTCCCTGAAGGTTATGTAATACTGAAAGGCATAATACTCATTATTATAAGTTATATTGCCAGGGGTATTATTTTGTATGCTGTAAGGATCTCCGGTTTCTTTCCGGCAACTGACCTCTATCTTTTCGATCGGAACCCGTTGAGGAACGACGTCTTCTGCCCATACAGATCCATATTCGGGGGTGGTTGCTACAATTTTGACTTTATCGCCAGCTTGCGGAATAATCGTCGATACGAAAAAGGTATCTGGTGTGTGATATTCGTCGACACTATCCAAAGCCTGCCATCTCATGTCTTCTTTGTAAGTCCCGTTTATATAAAGTTCAACCTTTGCATTTCTTAATTTTATACTTGAAATTTCTGTTTGCCCGTTCCAGCCATTGTATTCAGGTTTGAGATTGTCCAGATCTGAGAAAAAATAGGTGCGGGTAATGCTCGCCCGGATAACGGTATCGGGGGATATAGGGCAGTTAATGACGATTTTAGGGGTAGTACGATATTTCTCCACGTCAATTTCGCGGTAACAGGAAGTCAGGATAGATATGAAGCCTGACAGGACAGATAACAGAAGTATTTTTGTTTTCATCTTATTCAGAATTTATAGGTGTATGAAACCGATGGTATGATAGGCAGAATACTCATCGTTTCGAAATAACAATCATAATTATACCAAAAACGCTTTTTTAAGGTAATCGCATTCATATGGCAATATACATTATATATACTGAAATTCCAGATTCCCATGCGTCCATTCTTTTTAGGACGATAAATATTGATACCCAGATCAAGCCGATGATAAGCCGGCAGGCGGAAATTATTGCGTTCGGTGAAATATTCAAGTCCTCCCGGTGTATCCATAAACGGAGGAATGGGAGCTACGTCGGAAGGAAAATGTGCCTGTCCGAGGTCTTCGTAATTTTCGAAAGAAGCGGTAAGGCGGTTTCCTGTCATAAATGTCCAGCTGCCGGTTAATTCTATTTTGTCGCTTAGTTTCCAGTTTGCTACGACATTCAGTTTGTGACGGTTGTCAAATTTGGCAGGGAAACGTTTACCCTCATTTATTTCAGCAAACTGGCGGTCTGCCCACATCAGTCCGTATCCCAACCATCCTGTGACACGTCCGGTTTCTTTCCGGGCAATCAGCTCTACCCCGTACGACCATCCTTTGCCCTGGGCCAGTTTATCTTCCCAACCGATGAATGACGGGAGGAAATTATAGCCGTCTTTATAGTCGAGAATATGATTCATCCATTTATAATAACCTTCTACTGAGAAAGAATAGTCGTTGTGCAGATTGTAATAGGCGCCGGTCGATACCTGGTCGCTGACCAGTGGGCGGAGTTTTTTACTAACCGGCATCCAGGTATCTGTCGGCAGACTCATATAACTTTCGTTTATCTGGTGAATGTACTGGCTCATCCGGGCATAGGATGCTTTCAGGCTTAGATGGGGGTTAACCAGGAAGCGGGAAGATATGCGGGGTTCCAGCGAAGTATAAGTTTTTTGACGGACATTGTAAAGACTGAAACGTATCCCGGCATTCAGGCGGATAAAATGATTGACTGTCCAGTCATCTTCTGCATAAACAGCCAGTTCATTTGCCGATAAGGTCTCTTTCACATCTTTGACTTCCAGTTTCTCATAATCGCCGGTCACTTCATTTTGGGTATATTCCGGACGGAAATGATGATAGATGTAATTGCTACCGAAACGGACATGATGGGCGGGAGCGGGCAAATAGTCGAAATTCATCCGGAAACCCAGGTCGTTGATACCATTTTCAATCGATGTATTTCTTTTACTTTTCTTATATTCCTCATCGTCTTTTTTACCTGTTTGGTTTTCCTCTATTCTTCTTATGGAGGAATTATAACGTGTGTAATAAGCCGAAATATTACTGAACATTTTATGATTCATCACATAAGACCATCCGGCGGAGGCAACGGTATTTCCCCAGCGTAATTTCCCGATATCTTTCGATTCGTAGTAGAGATTGTCATCACTCGTTTTATAATCGGTACTTCCTCCTTTTAGAAAATCTTGTCCGAAATAAAGGTTGACATATCCTTGGCTATGGTCATTGAAGTGATGGTTTACCTTCATGTTGAAGTCGGTGAACGCATATCTTCCCGTTCGTTTTTTTCCATCCTTTTTCTCTATCCTGTTCCAGATGGCAAGTGCCGGGGCTGTCAGCACATCGAACCAGGAGCGGCGCAGGGATGCATTGAATGATGTTTTATCTTTGACGAGCGGACCTTCAAAATTGATGTTTCCGGAAGTGAGGCCCAGCATAGCACTGCCATGATATTCTTTCATATTCCCATCTTTGGTATGTACGTCGACTACGCTTGAAAGTCTTCCTCCGTAACGGGCGGGAAAAGCTGATTTGTAAAAATCGACATCTTTCAGAGCCTCGGCATTAAAAGCGGAAAAGAGTCCTCCCAGGTGGTTTACTTGGTAAAGGGGAATGCCGTCTATCATATAGAGGTTCTCATCGCCATTGCCACCCCGGACGTACATACCTGCCAAACCTTCCGTTCCTGCCGAAACGCCCGGCTGTGTCTGCAAAGTCTTGATCACGTCCGATTCTCCGAGAAGGGTAGGAATTGATTTTACTGTTTTCTGTGAAATCTTCAATGTCCCCATCTGGGGAGTATATACCGGATTTTGTGAAGCATTTGTTCCGGTAACGACTATTTCCTGAAGTTCTTTACCGCTTTTGAGCAGTATTTCCATGACCGTGTCTTTTTTCAGATCATTAAAATGATATGCGAAACGCTGGTAGCCAATATAAGAAGTTTCCAGTTGGATATCACCTTGTTGTACGGTCAGACTGAAAAAACCATGGTTATTGGTTGCTGTTCCTTCCTGGGTTTTGGGATTGTAGACGGAAGCACCGATAAGGTATTCGGTTGTATATTGGTCGCGGATAAAGCCGCTGATCGTAACGAACTTGCTTTTTCTTCGTAAGATAATAAATTTTCCTTTTATAGTATAGGTGACGGAGAGATCCCTGAAAAGCATATCAAGACAGGTACGCAACGGAACCTGATTTACCTGCAATGTTACTTTCGGAATATCTTTGATAACCGAAGATTCGTAAGAAAAGGACATCTCTGATTGTTTTTCGATTATCGCAAGTGCTTCTGGTAGAGGGAGATTGTTGATATTCAATGTGATAGTAGGTACTTTGTCGGCCTCGGCAGCATTTGCCGGATACAGTATACCTAGTGACAACAGCAAGATAAACGATTGGATAAATAATTTCATTCTATTTCATCATAAATGATTAATGTGCCAGGATAAAGAATAATATATATTTTTTCTGTTAAACCAGATGAATAAAATACAGGAGGGGCAGATAATCCTTTAATTCTTTGCGTAAAATCTTTAAAGCCTGCTGTATCCGATAATCTATGGTTTTGCTCGAGACTCCTGCCTGTTCAGCTATATCCTTGTAACTCATGTGCTGGAACCTGTGCATGACAAATGCCTGGCGGTAGCTGTCCGGTAATTTATTTATAGCTTTTTTGAGCAATTCCCTTAGTTCTGTAATCTGGTAATAATCGGTCTCCTGTAACATTTCCTGCATCTGCTCGAAGAAGACGGTGTCGGCTTTACTTTTTGCTTGTAGACTGGCTATTTTGTTAATTGCTCTATTATATATTATTTTAAACAGATATTGGCTGAGTGATTTTTCGATAACCAGCTCTTTGCGGGATTCCCATAACCAGAACAGAACATCCTGGACAATCTCCTCAGAATCTTCTAATGAAATAAATTTATGGCAATATGCGCACAACATCGGGTAATATTTCCGAAACAAGAAAGTATATGCTTCCCTGTCTGACTGACGTAATGCTGACAAAAGAAAATTCTCATTCTGGTATTGTTCGTTATGTATACTCCCTTTCATATGTTTTTCTTATCTAAGAGCAAATATCATAATTTTTTTTGAAAAAAGTCGATTTCTGTTTAGGAACTCACCCGATCCCACCTGTCATAATAATAAAAGGTGATTTTAATGAGCGAGAAGAATATAGATATTGTAGAGGAACTTCTTCCCCGTTATTGTGAAGGCAATGTGTCTGCGGAGGAAAGGGAGAAAGTTGAAAAATGGATCCGTCAATCCGAAGAGCATTATAAAATAGCCCGGCAGATACAACTGATCTATTTGGCATCGGATACTATCTCTGTCATGGATCGGGTAAATACGGACAATGCTTTATCCAAAGTAGACAATCGTATTTTCAGAAGCCAACTAAAGGCGTTGTTTATATGGGGGCAGCGGGTGGCTGCCATATTATTCATCCCGTTGCTGGTTGCTTATCTGTTGCAAGTACTTATTCCTGAAAAACAGGATATCCGTATGTTGGAAGTCCGGACAAATCCGGGTATGACGACCAGCCTGACATTACCGGATGGTACAAAGGTTAATTTGAATTCCGAGTCTTCACTGGTATATCCGGAGAGTTTCGAAGGGGAATTCCGTTCGGTCCGCTTGGAAGGTGAGGCTTTCTTTGAGGTCGTAAAGAATCCGGAAAAGCGGTTTGTTGTAACCACTCCTCACAATGCCAGCGTGGAAGTGTTGGGAACTTCTTTTAATATGGAAGCTTTTAAATGGGATTCTATTGTCTCAACCACATTGATCAGTGGAAAAGTCGCTTTTATTTCCAACTCCGGACAGGTGAATATGAAACCAGGTGAAAAATTGATTTATAATATCCAGACGAATCGGTCGGATATATATCAGACAAGCGGAGAAGCTGAGATATCCTGGAAGGATGGAATGATTATTTTCAAGAAGACTCCTTTTGAAGAAGCATTGCGTATGTTGACAAAGAGGTTTAATGTGGATTTTGTAGTGTCAAATAATAAATATGTAAAAGATTTTTTTACCGGATCATTTACCAATCATCGATTGGAACAGATATTAGACATATTCAATGCTTCTTCCGGAATTAAGTGGCGTTATATTCCGTCGGAAAACAAATTGGATAGAAAAAGTAAAGTAGAAATCTATTAAAAATGAAAGCGTATGGCAAACGGACCTCCTGAAACAAAAACATTCGGATAAATATTGGCGTATTTATCCGAATGAAATGAGTTAACTGAAAGAAACCTGTTTGGCGACAGGTTCGTATCAAATCATTTTTTCCTTAAAAAAGTATACAAAGTTATGCAAAAATTATCTATTACCCAATTTCGGTGGGTGACAATGTCACTTGGGTTAACCTTAAAAAAGATTCCATTGGTTATGAAACTGTTTTTTGTCTTTATGCTAAGTTCAATTAGCTTATTACATGCCTCTGGTAGCTATGCACAAACTGCCCGGATAAGTTTGGAAACGAAAAATCAAACAGTGCAGGAAGTGTTGGAACAGATAGAAGCGAAGAGTAATTTTTCTTTTTTTTATAACAATCGTCATGTCGATTTGAATCGTAAAGTATCGGTATCTGTCGACGATGCTGATATATTTAAAATACTGGATGCCGTTTTTTCCGGGACCAATGTTGGTTATTCAGTAGTAGAGAACCGTATTGTATTATCTGTAAAATCATCAAATCCTGTTATTTCCCAAAAAGGGAATAAAATTACAGGGACAGTTGTCGATGCAGCCGGTATACCTATTATTGGAGCCAATGTAATGGTAAAAGGAACGACAAATGGAGCTGTTACAGATATAAACGGAAAATTTTCATTGAATGTAGAAAAAGGCGATCTGTTGGAAGTGTCTTACATCGGTTATCTTTCATCTGAAATAAAGATTGGTAATGAACAGTCATTGGCTGTTACATTAAAGGAAGATACTAAAACATTGGATGAAGTAGTCGTTGTCGGATATGGTACCCAGAAAAGAGGGAACCTGACTGGTTCTATTGCTACGGTTAAAAGTAAAGAAATGACAGTGGCTCCGGTTTCCAGTACTATAAATAGTTTAGGTGGTAGATTGCCTGGGTTGGTATCTCAGCAGACAAGCGGACAACCAGGGGCGGACCAGGCAACAATTAGTGTGCGTGGATTTGATTGTGCTATTTGGATTGTAGATGGAATAGAAATGGATTTTAATCGGATTGATCCGAACCAGATCGAGTCTATTAGTATATTGAAAGATGGTTCAGCTTCAATTTATGGAGCTCGTGCCGGAAATGGTGTTATTTTGGTAACCACAAAGAGAGGGGTACAGCAAAAACCAACAATTTCTGTAAATTCTTCTATAACATTTCAGGGTATAACAACTATGCCTAAACCGGTTTCTTCTGGTGATTATGCAACTTTGAGACGGGAGGAATGGCTCCAGTCTGGTAAACCGGAATCAACAGCTCCCTATACGGAAGAACAGATACAGAAATTTTATGATGGAACAGATCCACAATATGTAAATACTGATTGGTATAATGAGTTGATTAGAAATTGGTCTCCGTTGAACCAACATAATATATCGGTGCGTGGAGGTAGTGAGAAGATTAAATATTATGGCTTTTTAGGTTATTTAGGTCAGGAATCTATTTGGAAACATAATGGTGGAAATTATAAACGTTATAATTTGCAATCAAATATTGATGCTAGTATCACTAGCCAATTATCCATGCAATTGGATTTGTCATTTATTAAGTCAGATAATATGACGACGATAAGACCACAGAATAATGCTGGAGTATGGCAGGATCTTTGGAATACGTTGCCTGTTTATCCAGCTCATTTACCTGATCCAACGAAGATCTCTTATGCGGACGGGAAAGGTACAGGAGGAGCTCACGTTACTTCCAACACAGAGTTGTCAGGATATCAAAATGAAGAGAAACTTAATTTGAATGGAACAATTGCTTTAAAATATGCATTCAAACATATAAAAGGACTTTCTGCTAAATTTTTATTAAATTATTATGATCAAATTAGTTATGTAAAACTATTTAATAGACCTTCAACTTTTTATAGATATGATGTGGCTAGTGATACATATATAAACGCTGGAGGTTTTGGAAATTCAGCTCAATTGACACAACGGGATGATCGTAGTAAAATGTTAACTCGTCAATTTTCGGTTAATTATGATAATACATTTGCCGAAGATCATTCACTATCTGTTTTAGCTTTGTATGAAGCCATTGATTATTCGGGTAATTGGATGTCTGCAAGTAGAGAAGATTTGTTAACTCCTTCTATTGAAGAATTGTTTGTGGGTAATACGGAAACAATGAAAAATGATGGAGCTTCTTCTGAAATGGGACGTAAAAGTTTTGTAGGCCGATTTAATTATTCATATAAAAATAAATATTTATTGGAAACGACTTTGAGAGCCGATGCTTCAGCTAAGTTTGCGCCAGGACATAGATGGGGTATTTTTCCAAGTGCTTCTGTGGGCTGGAGAATATCAGAAGAATCTTTTATGTCGAATACAAAATCTATTGTAGATGATTTAAAAATCAGGGCAAGTTATGGACGTTCCGGAAATGATGCAGTAGGTAATTTCCAATATTTATCAGGTTATAAGTTGAACGGTTATTATTTGTTGGGAGATAAAAGCATGTTGGGAATTGCTACAACAGGGTTGGCTAATCCCAATTTAACATGGGAAAAGTTTGAAATATGGAATGTCGGTTTGAATTATTCTTTCTTGAGTCGACTTATTTACGGAGAAGGTGATGTTTTTTACAGGAAAAGATCGGGGATTCCGGCAACAAGAACAATGAGTATGTCTCCTACATTTGGAGCAACTTTCCCTCAAGAGAATATTAATAGTCTAAATGATAGAGGGTTTGAATTTATGGTTGGTAGTTCTAAAAGTTTTAAGAATTTCAGCTATGATATCAGTGGTAATATTTCTTGGTCAAGAGCCAAATGGGATCATTATGAAGAACAAATTTATACAGATCCGGATCAGAAAAGAATTAATCAGAAATCTGGACAATGGGTAGACAGGCAATTTGGTTATATATCTGATGGATTATTTACTTCTCAGGAAGAGATCGACAATTTGGATTTTGATCAAGATAATAAGCAGAATACATCTTTACGTCCTGGTGATATTCGGTACGTAGATGTAAACGGAGATAGAGTATTGGATTGGAAAGATCAGGTTGAAATAGGAAAAGGAACGATGCCTCATTGGATGTATGGTTTAAATGTAAATCTTAAATATAAAGATTTTGATTTAGCAGCTCTTTTCCAGGGAGCTTTTGGATATAGTAGCTATATCTCTTTATGGCATAATACATTGACATATCCTCAAGAACTGTTCGATCTTCGTTGGAGTGAAAATAACAATGTGGCTGATGCTCTTTATCCACGTTTGGGGGGAGCGGCAACAAACGGTCATATGTCTGATTATTTTTATAAAAAAGCAGGTTATTTGCGTTTGAAGTCATTTGCCCTTGGATATAATTTGTCTAAAGAGCTTTGTACAAAGTTATTAATACAGCAGTGTCGAGTTTATTTTGCTGGGACCAATTTGTTTACATTTGACAAATTGAGTAAATATCATATTGACCCGGAAGCTCCTTCCGGACAGGGAGGTTTTTATTATCCTCAGCAAAAAACACTTTCTGTTGGAATTAATTTGTCGTTCTAATTTTAAATGCTAATCAAATGAAAAAATATTTTTATCGATGTTAATTATTGCTTCATCCTTTGTTTCTTGTTCTGATGTATTGGATAAGACTCCTTTGGATATTATTTCTGATGAAGCTGTATGGAATGATGAAGCTTTGATAGAAGCTTATCTGGTTCAATGTTACTATCATATGTCTTATTTTGGTAATGAAAGTGTTGGTACTGGATGGCAAGGAGATGCTTATTTTCCTGCATTTGTAGTAAATCATGTTTCTGATGAATGTTTATCTTTATGGAGAGATTGGGGAGAAGCTATGGCTGGATATAATTATAAATTCGGCGGATTGAAGATAGGAGGCGGTTTGTTGGAATGGTGGGGATATGATCCTATTCGTAAGATCAATGAATTTATCGAGAAAGTACCAGACTCACCATTAAGTCAAGAACTTAAAGATACCCGAGTGGCAGAAGCTCGTTTTTTGAGAGCCTTTTCTTATTTTGCCATGGTAAAACGTTATGGCGGTGTTCCTTTGATCCTGAAAGCACAACAGTTGACAGATCCAGAGGAAGAGTTATTTCCTAAACGAGATACAGAAGAAGCTGTTTATAGTTTTGTAATATCAGAAATTGATGAAATTGTAAATGACTTACCAGAAGAGATAGCGAGTACAAACCTGGGGCGTGCAACAAAATATGCAGCTTTGGCATTAAAGTCACGGGTTGCTTTATATGCTGCTAGTATCGCACAGTACGGAAAGGTACAATTGGATGGAGTAGTGGGAATTCCTTCAGAAAAAGCTAAAAATTATTATCAGATATCTTATGATGCCTCCAAAGAGATTATAAATAGTGGGAAATTTGCTTTATATAATCAGGATGCCGATAAAGTAACAAACTTTAAAAATATATTTTTAGTTGAGAATAATAGTGAGGTTATCTTTGCTAAAAGACATGATAGTTCCAACGGTTTGATCACAGGTGGAAATGGATGGGCTGTTGATTTCTTCCAATGCCCTCGTCCTCAAGGTTGGAACAGAGGTAACTTGGATGCTCCTTATCTGGAGTTGGTGGAAGAATTTGAATATATGGATGGTACTTCCGGAAAACTAAATCGTGCAGAAGTGGAGAATGGTCTGTGGACTATGGATGAGTTGTGGGGGAGAAAGGATCCTCGTTTCTTCGCAACAATATATACACAGGAAACACCTTGGAAGGGTAGCTTTGTGGACTATCATAACGGTTTACTTTTACCGGATGGTACAATCATGACAAAGGATTCTTATAACGGGGTATTGTGCACTGGTGATCAGGATCTGGAAGGAACTTGTTTTGGTGTAATGAAATATCTGGATGAATCTCATGATAATATGGGAGGAACTAATGCTGCATGGGCAACTTCTTCACAAGATTTCTTAATATTCCGGTATGCAGAAACTTTATTGAATTTAGCTGAGGCGGCTTATGAATTAGGTAAAAAAGGCGAAGCATTGGATGCTATTAATCAAATACGAGAACGCGCAGGAATTGCTTCGTTGAAAGACATTAGCCAGGATAAGATACGTCATGAAAGAAAAGTGGAATTAGCATTTGAAGGACATCGCTATTGGGATGTTAGACGTTGGAGAACAGCAACGACAGAATTATCGAGAAGTTTTTCTGGTCTTCGGTATATCTTGGATTATTCCAGCTATATGAATGGAGAGAAAAAGTATAAATTGGAAATTTTGGATAATATAGATGGAAGTGTTTCTACGCCATTATTTAAAGAGGAAAATTATTATTTGCCTATAACTTTGAGTAGAACTTCTAGTAATCCTAATATGGTTGAGAATCCTGGATATGAGTAAATGTTAGTAAAGACGGTCAGTTTCAGGTAATGAATCTGAACTGATCGTTTTTATGAAAGTAAAAAATATAAAAAATGAATCTGAAAGTAGTTATTTGTTTGATAGTGCTGGTTTTTACTGTTTCGTGCATGAGCCAGGCGAAAGATGTGGATGATGAAATTACAGTAGCGTGTTATTATTTCCCTAATTATCATACACGTGATACAACTGATTTGCGTATTAGCCGTCAGCATTTTGAAAATTGGTCGGAATGGGAGTTGGTAAAGAATGCCAAACCTCGCTTTGAAGGACATTATCAGCCTAAAGTACCGATGTGGGGGTATACCGATGAGAAAGATCCTAAAGTGATGGAGCAAAAAATACAGGCTGCATCGACACATGGTATCGATGTGTTTATTTTCGATTGGTATACTTATGAAGGGAAACCTTTTTTAAACCGTTGTCTGGATGAAGGTTTTCTGCATGCATCGAATACAGATGCCATTAAATTTGCACTCATGTGGGCGAATCATGACTGGATGGAACTATATCCTTATACAGGTGGTAATAAACATGATTATTTATACGATGGAAAAGTTACTTCTGAAATGTTCGATCGTATTGGTGATAATTTGGTTGAGCAATATTTTACCAAGCCAAATTATTGGTTGATAGATGGAAAAGCTTATTTTTCTATCTATGATATTCAAAATTTTATCAATAGTTTCGGGTCTTTAGAGGCTACAATAAAGGAAATGAAAAAATTGGACCAGAAGGCTGTTGATGCCGGATTGAAGGGGATACACTGGAATCTGGTCGCTTGGGGGACGGCTATTTTACCCGGTCAGGAGGCACCACTTAATAATAAAGAATTATTAGAAAAACTTAAGTTTGATTCTGCGACATCTTATGTTTGGATTCATCATGCCGGGTTGCCAGAGCTTGAAACTGATTTTAATTATGTCAGGGATAAATACATGGAACATTGGGATAATGCTAAAAAAGAGTATGGAGTCCCTTATTATCCGAATGTGACTATGGGATGGGATCCGAGTCCGAGAACAAATCAGGAAAAGGAATGGAGTGGTAGCAAGTATGGTTATCCCTATACGAACACTATGTCGAATAATACTCCGGAAAATTTCAAAAAAGCATTAGAAATGACTCGGGATAGATTATTGGCAGATCCTGATGGCCCTCGTATTTTAAATATTAATTGTTGGAATGAATGGACGGAAGGTAGCTATCTGGAGCCTGATATGAAAAATGGAATGTCCTATCTGGAAGCGGTTAAAAAGGTTTTTAAATAGAGATATAACAATGAATATATCAAAGAAAAACACATTTCTGATTGTAACATGTAGTTCACTGGTTTCCTCAATAGTTGTCGCTCAAAATATCTCCGAAAAAGATATTCATCCTGAATGGTTGAAAAAATACAGTGATAAGGAAATTTATGACATGTTTGATAATCCTCCTATGTTTTATGCACCTCACACCTTTTGGTTTTGGGACGATGTGATCAGAGACGAACATATGGCAGCCTCAATGGCTGAAGAGATGACCAAACAAAAATTGAATCCCGGATATGTACATCCCCGTTCCGGATTTGATAATACGGTAACAGCGCTTCCAGTTGAACAATACCTTGCTGAACCCTGGTTCAACAGCTTTAGTAATGCACTACAAAAAGCAAAGGATAACGGATTAACACTCGGATATTGTGATGATTATAACTGGCCAAGCGGGCAAGCAGCAGGTAAGATTCTGCAAAAGCATCCGGAACTGGAAGCGACCTATCTTTCTCCAAAGCGTTATTATGTAGAGGGGAAAACAGAGGTAAAGTACGACTCGGTTGACTTTGCTGTTGCCGGAAAAGTGGTTAACAACCAGCTCGATGCCTCATCATTACGTGTTATAGGTGAAGGGAATAATATCAAATGGATCACTCCTTCCGGTGATTGGATTATTTATACATATACAATAAAGAAACATCCAGGTGTTGATGGCGGTAAAGTAAATTATCTGGACCCTAAATTAATGGAAGTATTCATACCAATGGTCCATGAACAATACGACAAACATTTCAAAAAAGATATGGGCCGTAGTATACCGGGAGTATTTGTCGATAATGAAGGCGATTACGGATGGAAGATGGCCTGGTCCGAACATTTGGCAATCCAGTATCAGAAGAAAAAGAAACGTGATATAAGAACATGGTTGCCCTTATTAACTGAAAAAGACAAAGACGGTTTGTTTGTTGTGGCCCGATGTGACTGGTTCGATGTGGTTTCGGATGTATATAATGAGTGTTATTTCGAACCATTGGTTAAATGGCTGAAAGAACGTAATATGTATTATATTTCCAATTTGTGGGAAGAATCGTTACAGCTTCAGACAATCGCTGTCGGTGATTTGATGAAAACGACACGCTGTGTAACAATGCCCGGTAACGACTGTCTGGAAATGAAATCTCAGGATGTACATGATTTTAAAGAAGTACAATCTGTTGCAGAATTTGAAGGCCGTCCTTTTATGAGCGAGATCATGGGAGTAGCCGGATGGATACAATCTCCAGAAATGATGAAAATGACCATAAACTCAGTCACTTCATTTGGTGTTAGTCATGTTGTTCCTCATGGTATTTATATGAACAGGAAATTGGAGACAATCCCTTTTCCCAGTGACTGGTTTACAGGAAATCCCTATTGGAACTATTTATCCCAATGGACTGATTTTGCCAGACGTGCCGCCTTCATTACCTGGCAAAGCAGTCTGGTGGCAGACGTTTTGCTTGTCCATCCGATTGAAACCGCCTGGTCTTTTTCAGAAAACTATTTTTCGGAAGAAAAAGGTGTACAGAATGCACCGTGGGACCCTCGGGTAGTTGAAACGGATCAGGTCTATTCGGATGCCATGAGAAAGATGAATCAGGAAAATATTGACTTCTTGATAGCCGACAAATATTATTTATCGAAAGGTACAATACAAAAATCCGGTAAAAGTACAACAATAACGATCAATAATCATGATTTTAAGGCAATCGTACTTCCGGTGACTTATATTATTCCTCAGTCATCATTCAAAAAAATCGTTGAATTTGCCAAACAGGGAGGGTTAGTCGTTTTATTGGGTGAATTACCTCAGGGTTCTCCTGAAAAAGGACTGAACGATAAAACAATTATGACCCAGGCTAAAGAATTAAAACAACTTCCGAACGTTATTAATTTAGCATCCGATAAAGACAAAATGGAAGCTATGATCACAGTTTTGAATGAAAAGATGGCTCCTCAGATACGTCTTGAAAATTCCGGTAGATTATATACAGCTCAAAGAAAGGTCGGTAATACCAACTTATACTGGTTTGCAAACAATACCGATACATTAAAACATTTCACCGCATGGCTCAGAGATGGAAAAGGAGTTGCTGAAATATGGGATTGTGAGACAGGTCAGAAAAAGAATATTCCATCGTCAACAGAGAACGGATATCAGAAAGTATCCCTGACATTGAATCCGTTTGAAGCTTATTGGCTGGCTTTTGATCCGGATAAAACAAATTCAACAGAAGTGAAGCCGGATATCACCACCAAAGAGAAACTGGTCGATACCACATGGAGAATAAGTTATCCGAATGAAAATACTGTTTATAAAACAACGGCAAAAGTATTATATTCAGATAGCCGGTTGAAAGAAAATGAGTTTTTACGATTAGGATATGACGACTCCAACTGGAAATATTATTCCCGCCAAGATGAAAATAATATTAAAAGCATCTATGGCTATTGGAGAATGAATATTCCTGTAGGAGCAAAATCGGTTATAGTTCCATCCTATATGTTAGGAAAAGAGGTTTGGCTGAATGACGAAAAGATAAAGGTAACAGATACTTTAATGAATCTGGCTTCGGAATCGAAATTGCTATCGTTTGTAGTAAACCGGAAAGAAGAAAAGATCGCTGTTGCTCCTTTCAAATTTACAGTTGGTACGGAAGAGAACAAAAAACTAGCTTCCTGGTACACCTACGGGCTTCAACAATACACTGGATTTTTAGAATATGAAACTTCCATCACGATAGACGATGTATCTTCATCAGTCTTCCTCGATTTAGGTGAAGTAAAATACATGGCTGAGGTTTTTGTTAATGACCAATCTGTAGGAGCTCGTTTATGGCCTCCTTTCAAATTTGATATTTCCAACACATTAAAACAGGGAGAGAATAAAATCAGGATAAAAATAGGAAACCTGATAGCCAATAAAATGTGGATGAAAGAGGATATGGGTAAACTCCGCACCTGGGGATGGAGAGGGATACCTGATCTGAACCAATACGATGCAGGACTGTTTGGACCGGTAAAATTGGTTTTTATTTCTAAGTAGATACTAAAAGAATGAAAATATGAAAAATCGATTGTGTTTATTATTTGTGTTTTTGTGTTGCTCTATCCTTTTGTTTGGACAAGGAAAGAAGCAGAAGTATGATATAGCAGCATTCCTCTATCCAGCGTATGCTTCCGATGATCCGCGTTTGCGTCCGTTTTGGCCAATGGGGATAGGTGAGTGGGAAACTGTTATGACGATGCAAAAGAGAAATCCCGGACATTATTGGGACCGTAAACCTCTGTGGGGGTATATTAATGAAGCAGATCCTTCGGTTATGTCAATGGAAATAGAACAGGCAACAAAGCATGGTGTGAATGTTTTTATTTTTGACTGGTATTGGTATGATGGTCGTCCGTTTATGGAGACAACATTGGATAATGGTTTCCTGAAAGCTGATAATGTGGATAAAATGCAGTTCTATCTGATGTGGGCAAACCATGATGTGGTGAATGTCTGGGATACCCGTTTGGCCAGAGTCAAAGAAGATAATGTAATCTGGACCGGCAAGGTGGATCGTCAGGAGTTTGAAAAGATCTGCAAACGTAATATTGAGAAATATTTCAAACATCCTCAATATTATAAGATAGATGGAAAACCTGTTTTTATGATTTACGATATACCACAGCTGATAGCAGGTTTGGGAGGAATCGAAGAAACAGCAGATGCTTTGGAATGGTTCAAGAAGGAAACGAAGAAGGCCGGATTCCCAGGACTTGAGTTGCAGATAACGATGTGGTCCATTAATATGAACTATAGTGGGTTCGATGCCGGGAAAACAACGAATCCCGAGAATTCGTTTGTGAAGAAATTAGGATTTACTAGCGGAACTCATTATCAGTTTGCCCATTTTACGAATGTAAATGAAGATTATAATGTAATTATGGACGCTGTTGAAAAAGAATGGGAACGCATTGATTCTTCTTACGACTTTGCTTACTATCCTCATATAAGTGTGGGATGGGATAATAGTCCCCGTACGGGTGTAAGTGCAGTTGTGAAGAATAATACACCCGAAAATTTTGAAAAAGCACTTCGTCGTGCTAAAGCTTTTGCCGACCGGCATCCGAAGCAGAAACCGCTGATAACCATAAATAGTTGGAATGAATGGACGGAGACTAGTTATCTGATGCCTTGTAATGTATTTGGCTATGGTTATTTAGAGGCAGTTAAAAATGTATTTGTTGATTCTAATTCACTAGTGTCCCGTTAAAATCGGGACGAGTTATTAATTAATCAAATAATCCCGGAATAAGGGGATTAAATTGTTCTTTGACATCATTGAAATTAGTCTTATTAAACAGCTCTTGTAAATGCG